>JANOEM010000285.1:0-12408 GCA_031413195.1 Actinomycetes bacterium | reverse complement strand
CCTCCGAGTCGACTCGATCGGTTCGTTTCCGTTCCCACGTTTCGCCGGGCGGGCCTTCACCCACAACGAAACCGTGTCCGTGATGCGGCGACCGGCGGCTGCCTGACATGGACGAGATGCCTGACCTGGAAGAGTTGGCCGACATGGACGAGACGGACACGCTGGACGAAATGGATCGACTCCGGGCCGAGAACGCGGACCTTCGCGAACGCGTCAATGCAGCGGAGTCAGCCATTTCCGAACTCCGCGCCGAGGCGATCGAACGCCGTCAACAGGTTCGCGCGCTGGTCGCCGACCTGCCGGTTGCGATGAGCCGCAAGACCCTGCTCCGCCAGATCGCGAGCGACGCTGTTCATCATCCGAACAAGCGTGGCGTCGTGGTCCGCGTCGTCAACAAGACCCGTCGCACGGTTCGCAACACCGTTCGCGTCTCCGCCCCTCGATGAGTCAGCGCGAGTCGGTCGGCGCGCCCGTCAACGTCTTCGTCGCCGAACGCGGCAACGAGTTCATGCGCGACATCGCAGCCTGCTTCGCCGAGGCTGCGCAAGAACTCGGGCGCTCCGCAAAGGTCGTCACAGATCGCCTGCCGGACGTGGACGGATCGATCAACCTGGTCATTGCTCCGCACGAGTTCTTCGTCCTGTCCGACGAACCGGTTTCCGCGCTGAAGCGAGCTGCGGCGGCGAGCGTGTCGATCTGCACCGAGCAACCCAACACGCCCTGGTTCCACCTCTCACTCGATGCATGTCAACGTGGGTTGCTGTCGTTCGACATCAACGAACACGGAATCGCGGCGCTGCGCGAGTTCGGTGTCACCGCGCAGCGGCTGCCGTTCGGTGCCGTCGGGTCGATGACGACCGATGGTGCCAGACCACTTGGTCAACTCGGTGATCAGAGCTGGCCGGATCGTGATCTGGACATGTTGTTCATGGGAAGCCTCGACCCGCGACGGGGCCGGGCGCTGGCCGGGTTGGCCCCTGTGCTGTGGAACCGACGCGCCGAGCTGCGCCTGTTCCCGTTTGACAAGCCCGTCACCGAAGGCACGCCGGGTGTTGTTTTCGGAAACGACAAGTACGAGTTGCTGCGCCGGGCCAAGGTGTTGGTCAACATCCACCGCGACCGCAGCACTCACTTGCCGCCCGGAACCGAAGCTCCTGCGTATTTCGAATGGGTGCGGATGGTGGAGACGATGGCCAACGGATGCGTCGTCATCACCGAGCAGTCCGAGGGTTACGGCCCGCTGATCGCCGGAACGCACTTCCTGAGTGCTGAGCTCGATGACCTCGCTGGGGTGCTCGTCGATCTGCTGGAAGACCCAGACAGGTTGAACGAGATCTCGGCTGCTGCGCATGCGGCAGTGACCCGAGACCTGCCGCTGTCAGCATCGCTTGGCCCGGCGTTGGCCTTGATCGAGTCCGATGTCATGCCAAACCTCGAATGCCATGTGTCAAGCGGCGCGCACAATCGCGGCACCTGGCGCCTCCGTGAGGGTGGAGCGCAGGGGCCGAAGCGCCTGCGAGCGTTCAAGCCGTACGCAGACATCCTCGGCCGGGCGAAACAGATCGCGCTTGCCGAGAGCGAAACGTTGCGTCGATTGGAAGCGGTGCAGGCGTTGTTGCAGCACAACGCTGAACAACACATCCAGCGCACTGAAACAGCGGCCTACAGCGCGTCCATTCAGCCGAACGGCGCTGCTCCCGAAGTCTCGGTCCTCGTGACCCTCTACGACTACGAGTCGCTCGTCACCGAGACTCTCGACAGCATCCTCGCGAGCAGGGGCGTCGATCTCGAGGTCGTCGTCGTCGAGGATCACGCCACCGACAACAGTCGTCAGGTCGTGATCGACTACCTCGCCGCTCATCCAGACGTACCGATGGTGGTCCTGGCAAAGGACGCAAACGAAGGGCTTGCGGCTGCTCGCAACACCGGGATCGCCGCGTGCCGGGCGGATCTTGTGATGGTGATGGACGCGGACAACTTGGTCTACCCGACATGTTTGCGCCGACTGGCCGACGCTTTGTCGCACGAGCCAGACGCAGTCTTTGCCTACTCGGCACTCGAGCAGTTCGCGGGACAGGCAGGCATCCTCAGCGGGTATGCATGGAATCCCGAGTGGTTGTGTGCAGCCAATTACATCGACGCCCAGGCGATGATCCGTCGTTCCGCGCTGTTAGCCCTCGGCGGATATCGGGTCGGCGACCCGTTGGTCTTCGGGTGGGAGGACTGGGAGATGTGGCTGCGGATCGCCAGTCGTGGCGAGCGTGGGGTGCTGGTGCCTCAGATGCTCGGCCGTTACCGGGTCCAGGCAGGGTCGATGATCGGCTTGACGAATCTCTCGGTCGACGAGTCGCTCGCCCACCTACGCGACCTGCACCCCACTTTGCCGTGGCCAACACCTGCGGAATGACGCCACCTCAGATTGAGCCGTTTCCTGCCCCGATGTGTCAAGGCGATCCCCGCGCTTCGTGATTTTTTCAGGAAGATTTCGTCAATTCGGCCCGTTTGCGTGATCTGAGCCAAGAACACCTACAGCAGCAACCGGTTGTGCCGATGCCTTCTCCGTGGGAAGAGACTCGGACACGCGGACATGAGCACGTCGGGACGACTGAAGCGCACCGTCGCGTCCGCGATCTTGGTGGTGATGGGCGTACTGGTCGGCGTGAACGGGTCGCAGGTTTCTGCCGCTTCGCCGCCATTCATCCCGCCGGACTCGGACTGGTTGACGGTGGTCAATTACTTCCGATCGATGGCCGGCCTACCGTCGGTTGTCGAGGACCCTTCGATGTCGGCTGGTGCGTTGAACCACTCTTGTTACATGCTGCTCAACGGAATCGCCCACGATGAGATTCCGGGTCGACCGGGGTACACGGTCGAGGGCGACAATGCCGGAAACAGTGGCAACGTTGCAGTGTCCAGCGTCTTCGACGAAACGGCGCGGAGTCACATCGAACTCTGGATGACCGGACCTTTCCACGCGATCGGGGTTCTGCGCCCCAACCTGCAGCGGGTCGGCTTCGGCAAGTGCGACAACCCGACAACATCACCGTGGCGCTCCGGCGCAACCTTGAACGTGTTGAACGGTCTCGGGCCTGCTGCGCCGCAAGCGGCCCCGATCCTGTTTCCCGGGAACGGAACGACGACCAGCCTCAGTCGCTTCGTGACCGAGAGCCCCAATCCGTTGACCTTCTGCGGGTGGACCGGAACGGCGGGCCTTCCGATCATCGCGATGATGCCCGAAGGGTTCAGCGGTAATCCAACGGCGACGCTCAACGGGTCGGGTGCGGGGATAGAGACATGCGTTCTCTCGGCTCAGAACACCACTGGTGTCGCCCAGCAGATCCTGGCCGGCAACAACGCAATCATCATCCTTCCCCGGGTCCCGTTGGCTCCCGACAGTTACTCGGTCTCGGTGACGACATCGGCCCGCACCGTTTCGTGGGGCTTCACGGTCGATCCAACCGCCGCGACGGGTGTCCAGCCGGTGACGGTGACGACGCCGCTCGGATCGCCGAACGGCGCGACCCTTCAGCCGTTGCCCCCCGTTCGCGTCGTCGACACCCGGACCAACACCGGAGCCACCAGGTTGAACGCGGCGTTGTCGAAGCGAATTCAGATCACCGGGTTCGGCGGGGTGCCGGTCGGCGCCGCGGCGATCAGCGCGAACTTCACCATCACCGGCGCGAGTAGCGGCGGCTACCTCACGGTGTGGAACTGCTCGCCGGACCGGCCCATTGTTTCGACGCTCAACTTCGCAGCCGGCGAGACAGTGCCGAACGGCGGCAGCGTGCCGCTCGACGATGACGGCGGTTTGTGCGTGTTCTCATCGGCCACGGCCGATCTCGTGATCGACCTCAACGGCTTCTACGGGTCCAAGGGTGCCGGACGATTCGCCGCGGTCACACCCTCGCGGTTGATGGATACGCGAGCGTCTATCGCCGCCGGTCGAATCATCGCTGGCACCGTCACGTCGCTGCGGGTGGCCGGGGTAGACGAGGTTCCGGAGGATGCTTCGCTCGTCAGCCTCAACGTCACCAGCGTCAACCCGGCTGACGCCGGCTTCGTCACGGTGTATCCGTGCGGCGCCGCAGTGCCAACGGCGTCGAGCTTGAACCCTGTACCTGGCAGCGTCAAGCCGAACGTCGTGTTGGCCCCCGTGGGCATCGACGGAATGGTCTGCTTCTTCAGCTCTACCGATGTCGACCTGATCGTCGACATCACCGGATACATCGACGACTCCGCATCATTGCGGTTCAGCCCGACGTTGCCATTCCGACTGACCGACACTCGCGACCGAAACCGCCCGGAGATGAACGCGGGGACGAACGGCAACACCGCCACCAAGGGACAGACACTCGTCATCCAGGTTGCAGGCACTCGCGGCATCGCCGCCAATGCGCGGGCGGTCTCCGCGAACTTCACGGTCACCGGAGGGACGTCGCCCGGCTTCCTCACCGCATGGCCCTGCGGATCTCTACCAACGACATCGACGGTCAACTACACGTTCGCCGAGGCGATCGCCAACGGTGCCCAGATGCCATTGTCTGCATCGGGGTCACTGTGTGTCTTCGTGTCGAGCGACGCCCACGTGGTCATCGACATCAACGGATGGTGGAGCTGATCGCGGGTCGGTGACGATCCGAGCACCAGCATTGGGAATCTCCAAGTTGTACGTTGAGCGTCGAGAATTCGTACCGTACAACTTACGGATCAGAGGAGGTAGGGGTCGGCTGCGTCCGGGTCGATGCCGTACCGCGCGATCGCGTCCTTGACGGCTGACTGCTCGACGGTGCCCTCACCGGCGAGCGCCGCGAGGGTGGCGACTACGATGTTCGCCGCGTCGACCTCGAAGTACCTTCGCAATGCTTCGCGGGTGTCGCTGCGTCCCATGCCATCGGTACCGAGCGGCACGAACTGCTTTCCGGGCAGGAACCGAGCGACCTGCTCTGGCACGATCTTCATGAAGTCGGTCGCCGCAATGATCGGGCCGGGGGCATCCTGCAGCAACGCAGTGACGATCGGAACGCGAGGTGCCGAATCGGCGTGTAGGCGGTTCCAACGTTCGGCAGCGAGTGCGTCTTCGCGGAGCGACTTGTAGCTCGTCGCCGACCACAGCTCACAGCCGACGCCGTAGTGGGCGTGCAGCTCGGCCGCTGCTTCGCGAACGGCAGAGTGTGCCGAGCCGGAAAAGAGCAGGGTCGCTTTGATGCCGGCGTCGGGAGCATCCTGCCAGTGGTACAGCCCGCGCAGGATCTCGGCGTCGATGCCTTCGCGCTCGGGTGTTGCCGGCATCACGTAGTTCTCGTTGTAGAGGGTGAGGTAGTAGAAGATGTCCTCGTTTGCCGGGCCGTACATCCGCTGTAGGCCGAGGTTGACGATTGCTGCCACTTCGTAGGCGAAGGCCGGGTCGTACACCTGGCATGCAGGCACGGTGCTTGCCAACACCAGGCTGTGGCCGTCTTGATGCTGAAGGCCTTCGCCGAGAAGAGTCGTTCGGCCGGCGGTTGCTCCCATCAGGAAGCCTTTCGTCCGAGCGTCGGCAGCTTGCCAGATCAGGTCGCCGACACGCTGGAAGCCGAACATGGAGTAGAAGGTGTAGAACGGCACCATCGGGACACCGCGAGTTGCATACGACGTGCCGGCAGCGATGAAGCTCGCCATCGAGCCGGCCTCGGTGATCCCTTCCTCCAAGATCTGACCGTCACTGGCCTCGGCGTACGACAGCAGCAGGTCGTGATCGACCGGCTCGTACATCTGGCCTTGCGACGCGTAGATCTTGAGTTCGCGGAACAGCGCGTCCATGCCGAAGGTGCGTGCCTCGTCGGGGATGATCGGCACGACCCGCTCACCGAACTTGGGATCGCGGGCCAAGCTGCGCAGAAGTCGGGTGAATCCCATCGTGGTGCTGACGGCTTGGTGACCAGAACCTCCCCGCAGTTCGGTGAACACGGTCGGATCGGGCAGTTCGAGCGGGCGGCGGGCCCTGATGATTCGCTTCGGGACACTGCCGCCCAGACTGCGCCGACGCTCCATCATGTATTGGTGCTCGATGCTGTCCTGCGGCGGGCGGTAGTACGGCAACGCCTCGTCTTCGAATGCGCTGTCCGGAATCTCGTCTTGGAGGAACAGTCGGTCACGCAGATCGAGCAACTGCTCGGTATTGAGCTTTTTGATCTGATGGGTGGCATTGCGACCCTCGACCGACGGACCGAGAGTCCAGCCCTTGATGGTCTTGCACAAGATGACCGTCGGGGCGCCGCTGCCGAGGTTGTCGACTGCAGCCTTGTAGGCGGCATAGATCTTGCGATAGTCGTGGCCGCCGCGGGGCAGGTTGCGGAGTTCGTCGTCGGACAGGTCGGACACGATCTGACGAAGCCGAGGATCGGGTCCGAAGAAGTTCTCGCGGATGAAGTTGCCATCCTCGATCGTGTATCGCTGGAATTCACCGTCGACGGTGTTGTTCATCTGATTGAGCAACACTCCGTCCTTGTCGCGGGCGAGCAGGTCGTCCCACTTGCTGCCCCAGATGACCTTGATCACGTTCCAGCCTGCTCCGCGGAAGGTCGCCTCCAGCTCCTGGATGACCTTGCCGTTGCCACGCACCGGACCGTCGAGGCGTTGCAGGTTGCAGTTCACCACGAAGATCAGGTTGTCGAGCTTCTCCCGGCTGGCCAGGGAGATGCTGCCGAGCGTTTCCGGTTCGTCGCATTCTCCGTCGCCGAGAAAGGCCCAAACCCGGCTCTGGCTGGTGTCGTCGAGACGGCGGTTGTGGATGTAGCGGTTGAACCGCGCCTGGTACAGCGCCGTCAACGAACCGAGACCCATACTGACCGTCGGGAACTCCCAGAAATCAGGCATCAACCGCGGGTGGGGGTAGCTGCTCAGACCCTTGCCGTCACGACCGATCTCGCGCCGGAAGTGATCGAGGTCGTCTTCGGAGAGGCGACCTTCGAGAAATGCTCTGGCGTAGATCCCGGGAGCGGCATGACCCTGGAAGTAGATGTGGTCGCCGCTGTTGCCGTCGTCCTTGCCGCGGAAGAAGTGGTTGAAGCCGGTCTCGTACAGAGCGGCGCTACTGGCAAAGGTCGAGAGGTGACCACCGATTCCGTCTGCGTGCTTGTTCGCCCTGACGACCATCATTGCTGCGTTCCAGCGGATGTAGGCCCGAACCCGCTGCTCGAGGTACTGGTCGCCGGGGAACCACGGTTCGTTCTCGCGTGGAATCGTGTTGACGTAGGGAGTACTGACCGATGCCGGGAAGCTGACCTGGGTCTCGCGGGCACGCTCGAGCAGTTTGGTGAGCAGGAACCTGGCCCTGGTCTTGCCGTGAACATCGACAACGGCATCGAGGCTGTCGAGCCACTCCTGGGTCTCGGTCGGGTCGGTGTCGGGCAGTTGGTTGACGAATCCGTCAAAGATCATGGGACCAGTCTGTCAGGGTTACCCACCGGTAGTGCCCAAGCCACGGAGATCGCTGGCAAACTCGTCGCCGTGATCGAGGTCTTCACCGATGGTGCGTGCAAGGGCAATCCCGGACCGGGCGGATGGGCCTGGGCGGTTGCTCCGGATGGCGTGCCGAAGGGTTCCGGTGGAGAGCGCCGATCGACCAATCAACGGATGGAGATCAGGGCAGCACTCGAAGCGCTGAGGTCTCTGCCGGGCGAACTCACGGTCGTTTCCGATTCCACCTATGTCGTCAAGTGCATCAATGATCGGTGGTATGCGAACTGGCAGCGCAATGGTTGGCGAAACTCCCAGAAACAGGACGTCGCCAACCAAGATCTGTGGAAGCCGTTGATCGATCTCTACGACCGGAAGTTGCACACCTTCCGCTGGGTCAAGGGCCACAGCGGAAACCGGATGAACGACCTCGTCGACCTGCTCGCCGTGGCCGCCAGCAACGGACCGTTCGAAGACGAAACCCCGTTCGCTGCTGAGCCACTTCCTCCGGACACCTTGTTCTGATCCGGGCCGGAGTTGGGTGATCGGTGCTGGTGATCGGAGTTGGAATCGTCCGGCGCCTGCGACGTTGCGTAGCGTGACCCCATGGATCTCAACGGAATCAGCGCAATCGTCACGGGTGGAGCTTCGGGTATCGGGGCAGCCACCGCCAGGCTCCTTGCCAGCAAGGGGGCCAAGGTCGTGGTCGCTGACCTGCAAGAGGACAAGGGCACCGCGCTCGCCGACGAGATCGGCGGCGCATTCTGCAAGGTCGACGTCACCAAGACCGACGACATCATCAATGCCGTCGAGATGGCAAAGAGCATGGGGCCGGTTCGGGTGTTGGTCAATTCGGCCGGCATTGGTTGGGCCCAACGGACTGTCGGCAAGGACGGAAGCTACGACTCGGCGGCGAACATCGATGCATTCAAAAAGGTCATTGCGATCAACCTGATCGGCACCTTCGATTGCATCCGAATCGCAGCTACGGCAATGAGCACCACCGAGCCGTTGGCCCACGGTGAGCGTGGGGCGATCGTCAACATCGCGTCGGTCGCGGCGTTCGACGGGCAGATTGGGCAGGCAAGCTACTCGGCGTCCAAGGGCGGCGTGGTCGGGATGACCCTTCCGATCGCTCGTGATCTCTCAGCCGTCGGCATTCGCGTGAACACCGTCGCACCCGGTCTGATCGACACGCCGATCTACGGCGAAGGCGAGAACAGCGAAGCCTTCAAGGCCAACCTCGAAAAGGGAGTCCTGTTCCCGCATCGCCTCGGCGACGGCAGCGAACTCGCGAGCATGGTGGTCGAATGCATCACGAACAGTTACATGAACGCCGAGACGATTCGCGTCGACGGCGGAATCCGGATGCCACCGAAGTGAAGGCAATCTGGAACGGAGCCGTGATCGCGGAGAGCGACGAGACGGTCGTGGTCGAGGGTAATCATTACTTCCCGATCGAATCGGTGAACATGGAACTGTTGACTGGCTCGGACAAGACCTCGGTGTGTCCATGGAAGGGCACAGCCAGCTACTACAGCATCACCGTCGAAGGGCAGAGCAATGCCGATGCGGCGTGGTACTACCCGACGCCGAAGGACGCGGCCGCAGAGATCAAGGACCGGGTCGCATTCTGGAAGGGCGTCTCCGTCCAAGCCTGAGACCGACAGGGCCTGATCGCGGCGTGAGTGTGATCAAAGGGTGTGTGTCAGGTCGTGTAGTCGGCGTTGATCCTGATGTACCCGTCGGTCAGGTCGCATCCCCAAACGGTCGCTTGGCCTTCGGCAATGCCGAGGCTGACATGGATCAGGACTTCGCCTCCGCGCAGGTATTCCGAGAGGGCTGCCAGACCGTCGTCGCCGACCTGCACCGGGTAGCACTCCTGGCTCCCGAAGCGGATCACCACGGCCGATTCGTCGATGTCGGTGTCATCGCTGCACTTGCCGATCGCCATCGCGACTCGCCCCCAGTTCGGGTCGGCGCCGTGCACGGCTGTCTTGACCAGCGGCGAATTGACGATCGCCTTCGCGACCCGCTTGGCCTGATCGTGGTCGCGCCCGCCGTCGACTCGTACCTCGATCAGCGTCTCGGCGCCTTCGCCGTCACGAGCCACCTGTTTGGTGAGCGACAACGCCACCTCGGCCAGCGCGTGCTCGAATGCCTTGAGATCCACGGGACCGGCTGCGCCGCTGGCGAGAACGATCGCTGTGTCGCTGGTCGACGTGTCGGTGTCGATCGACACACAGTTGAACGTGCGATCGATCACCCTGCGCATGATGTGATCGAGTTCGGCACTCGCGATGTCTGCATCGGTGAACAGCAGGGTGATCAACGTGGCCATGTCCGGCTCGATCATGCCGACTCCTTTGGCGACTCCGACCACCGTGACCGGACCGCCATCGCTGCCGGCGAACGTGGTCGACGCAACTTTGGCGACCGTGTCGGTTGTCATGATCGCCGTCGCGACCTGGAGCGCGTTGGTTCCCGAGAATGGGGCTGACTGAGTGGCGAACCGGGCCAGCCCTGCCCTGACGCGATCCATCGGGTACTGGCGACCGATGACGCCGGTCGACGCAATGAGAACGTCGGTCGATGAGCATCCGAGAACCTCAGCGACCCCGCTGACCACCTCGTTCGTGTTCGCCAGCCCCTCGGCACCGGTTGCCACGTTCGCGTTCTTGGAGATGACGACGACCGCTCGTGCAGCATGGTTCTCCAGATGCTGTCGGCTGACCAGCACGCTCGGTCCGGCGAACCGGCTGCGCGTGAACACCCCGGCGGCCGAGCATGTCTGATCGGCCGCGATCACGACGAAATCGGTGGAGTCGTCCTTGATACCGATGTTCGCGACGTAGGCCGAAAACCCGCGAGGGAGCTCAGTTGAACGAACAGACCCGAGGCTCTCTGGCGAATTCGGCATGGACAGCGAGAGTAGCGGGGATGTCAGCAGAGCGCGGTGAGTACGGCCTCGCCGCACCTGCGGCCCGAAAACATCGCACCCTGGATAGAACCGGTGTCGCGGTGATCGCCGCACACGAACAGACCCTCACCGAGATCAACTCGCTGTTTGGGGTGGAACGGAGGGCTCTGATCCGGTTGGCCGTGCGGTATTCGATAGGTCGCGAGGTGACTCCATGCGTCGACCTGGCGGCCCCACCATCCGCGAAGTTGAGCGCGAGCCGTGGCTTCGAGGTCGCCCTCGATCAAACCCGGGAGAGCGGCGGCGATCAGGTGTTGGCCCGGCGGTGCATAGGTGCCGGCCACGTTGCTCATCACCGCTACGTTCAACACCGGCCCGGTCATCCCGCCGTCGAGCACGATCAAGCGGTGGGGGGTCGGCGCAGTTGGCGCGGCGAAGTACACGCAGCCGACCGAACGCGATCCCACCGCCGGGAGGCTCAGCAGCTTCGATGCGGCCGGTCCCTCAGTGGCAACGACCACCGTTCGCGCATGGAGGGATGTGCCATCGCGCAGAGTGACCGATCGGGGAGCGACCGACCGGACCGCGCAGTCCAGACGAATCGGTGACTGCCCTGACGTTGCGCGGTCGATCGATGCAGCGAGCTGAGCCGGGATCGCACCCATCCCGGCGGCAGGCACAGCGGCTTCTCCTTCGGAGAGGTTGCGGAAGATGATGTCGAACATGCGGTTCGACGTCGCCAGCGTGGGATCGAGTTGGATGCCGCCGACCAGAGGCCTGAAGAACCGATCGATCGTTCGTGTCGAGAACCCGCGGGCTGTCAGCGCGAAGAGGGTGGAGACATCAGGCCCACGGAGCAGTCGAGCGGGTTCGCCGCGCCGCACACTCGCTCGCAGTCGAGCGATCCGCAACTTGGCGAACAGCGATCCGATCGGCGCCGATGCGGTGGCCAGGGCCTGCTTTGGACGCCGAATTGGATCGCTGACGATGTGTCCGCGGCCCTTGAGCCAGACCAGCGCGCCCGGCTCGAATGGCTGCAGGTCGAGTGCAGCGAGATCGAGTTGGCGCGACAGTTCGGGATAGGCGGTCAGCACGATCTGGAAACCGCGATCGAGCAGGAAGCCCTGCACAACATCGGTTCGAACGCGGCCGCCGATGCCGTCTGATGCCTCGAGCACCAGCACCGATCGGCCGGCCTCGGCCAACACCTTGGCGGCCGCCAGCCCGGCCAGGCCCGCGCCGACCACGATCGCGTCGAGCGGGTCGGCGGGATCTCGTCCGTTGTCCGCTGCCGCCGCCATCAGGCGGGGCGCCGAAGCACCGCCCGAAGGGCTTGTTCGAGCGTTTCGTGCTGGAAGGAGAAGCCGGTTGACTGGAGGACACCGGGAAGCACTCGCTGACCGGTGAAGAGCAGATTCTCGGCCAATTCGCCGCCGAGCACGATCTTCGGTCCGAATGACGGGATGGGCAGGAATGACGGGCGGCCGAGAATGCGAGCGAGCGTCTTGGAAAAATCGGATTGGGTGACCGGCTGTGGAGCCGTGAGGTTGACTGGGCCGTCGGTGGGGCCGTGCAGGAGGTGGACGATTGCGCCGATCTCGTCGTCGATCGAGATCCAACTCTGCCACTGCTTGCCGGAGCCGATCTTGCCGCCGAGCCCGAACTTGAACAGCGGCAACTGCTTCTTCAACGCGCCGCCCTCGCCACTGAGCACGATTCCCGTGCGGAGGTGCGCAACTCGAACTCCGGCGGTCTCGGCAGCCCCAGTGGCGGCCTCCCATCGAACGCACAGGTCGGCCAGAAAGCCTGTTCCGGCGCTGCCCGCCTCGTCGATCATCTCGTCGCCGCGGGCACCGTAGAAACCGATGCCAGAAGCGGACAGCAACACCGACGGCTTTCGGTCCAACACGGCAATGGTCGACGAAAGCAGTTCCGTGCCCCGAACTCGACTGTCGAGCAACTGTTGCTTGTACTCGTCGGTCCAGCGGTGATCACCGATTCCGGCCCCGGCGAGGTGGACGAATGCGTCGACACCCTGCAGCGCAGCAGTC
>JANOEM010000284.1:0-6349 GCA_031413195.1 Actinomycetes bacterium | reverse complement strand
CCCATTCCGAAAGCGACCGTCGCGACAATGGTCTCGATTTCGTCGTTGACAAAGGCGTTCTGCGTCCGCTCCCGTTCCCCGTCGCTCATCCCCGCGTGATAGGCCGCCGACAGATAGCCCAGCTGATTAAGCGTGGCGCTGATCTGCTCAACTTTCGCCCGGGAGATCGCGTAGATGATCCCGGACTGTTCGCGGTGACGGTCGAGCACACCGCAAATCTGGTTCAGTCCCTTGCCGCGGCGCTCGACGTTGTAAACCAGGTTTCGCCGGAAGAAATCGCCGACCAGCACCAGCGGCTCGACCAGCCCAAGCTGCCCCACAATGTCGTCACGGACTTGCGGTGTGGCCGTCGCCGTGAAAGCTTGCACTGGAACACCGGGCAGCAGCTCGCGCAATCGCCCCAGCCCGCGATATTCGGGCCGGAAGTCGTGCCCCCAGCTGCTGATGCAATGGGCTTCGTCGACGGCGATTGCGCCGGGCGGAAACTCGCGCAGCCAGTCGAGCATCCGCGGCAGGAGCAACCGTTCCGGAGCGACGTAAAGCAGATGCAGGCGGCCTTCGCGGGCTTCGCGAAAGACTGCTTGCTGTTCGCCCGCCGAGAGCGAACTGTTCAGCGCGCCGGCTGCGATTCCCAGGTCGCGCAAGCCATCGACCTGGTCCTTCATCAACGCGATCAGCGGCGAGACGACGACCGTCAGCTGGCCGCGAACGAGGGCCGGAATCTGGTAACACAGGGACTTGCCGCCGCCGGTCGGAAGCACGACCAGCGCGTCCCGTCCGTCGAGACCCGCCGCGATCGCTTCCTCCTGCTGTGGCAGGAACGAATCGAAGCCCCAGTGGCGCTGAAGGAGCGCGGCGGGCGGACTCACTCGTGATCCGGGTGACGACCCTGTACGCGTCGACGGCGGCGACGACGGCGAAGTACTACACCCGGTACCTGACGGACGCGCCCGGGGAGCTACCCGGGCAGTGGGCCGGCCAGCAAGCGGACCTGCTCGGCCTCAACGGGGCCGTCACCACAGAAGCGTTGGAGCGTTTGCTGTCCGGCCGTGATCCGATCAGCGATGTCGAGTTGGGTTTGCCGTTGAAGGACCGCACCCTCGCCAATGGCAAGACGATCCGTGCGGTCGCCGGCTTCGATGCGACTGTCTCGGCGCCGAAATCGTTGAGTGTGTTGTGGGCGTTGACGGGTGACGTCGGGTTCGCCGAAGCGCACGATGTCGCGGTCCAGGCTGTGTTGTCTCATCTGGAACGGTTCGGGTCGACGACCCGGATGCGTTCCAACGGCGGGCGTCTCCACCCCGACTCGCAAGGTCTGATCGTGGCCGGGTTCCGCCAGACCACGAGCCGGGCCGATGATCCACAGTTGCACACGCATTTGGTGATCTCGAGCAAGGTGCAGACCGAGGACGGTCGCTGGTTGGCGTTGGACGCGCGGATGTTGAAGGGCTACCAACGCGCGCTCGGCGGCCTCTACCAGTCGGTCCTTCGTGCCGAGCTGACATCCCGGTACGGGGTCGCGTTCGGTGACATCGTCAAGGGCCAAGCCGAGATCGCCGGTGTCCCCGCCGATCTGTTGGCGTTGTTCTCGAAGCGCACGGTGCAGGTCGACGACGCGCTTGCGGTGAAGGTGGCCGAGTTCTACGAGCGAGAGGGCCGCGACCCGACCGACTGGGAGAAGGCCGCGCTCACCCGCGAAGCCGCCGCTGACACACGCATCCACAAATCGTCTCGACCCGTCGACGATTTACGCCCCGGTTGGTTGGAAGACGCGGCCGATATCGGCGTCACCCCCGACAACCTGCTCGCCGCGGTCCACGACGCGGCGCGTTCTGTTGAACCCGCGGTCGATCTGACGATGGCCGATGTGGTCGAGGTGTTGTCCGCAGCCGGGTCGGCGTGGCATCGCGAGGACGTGATCCGCGCCTTCTGCGACCTGCAACGGCCGATCGCCGGTGTAGATGGTGAACGGTGGGCGCAGGCCGTCGAGCGGGCCGCTGACCGGTTCATCGACGGCTGTGTCGATCTCGATCCGGCGCGAGGTGTGAGTGGTCGAGTGCGTCGTTCGGACGGCCGCTCGGAATGGATCGAACCCGTCGCCGCGCACATCACCTCCGAAGCCATCCTCGCTCAAGAAGAAGCGATCCTCACCTGGGCCCTCGAAGCCCACACCAGTGTCCCGGCCCCATCGACGAAAAACCACCATGGCCAAGGGTTGGACGTGTTGCAGCGCGACGCTGCGGCGGCGGTCGCGGGCAAGGACCGTCTCGTCCTCGTCATCGGTCCGGCCGGGACGGGGAAGACGACGATGCTGCGCGCCGCCGTCGACGACCTCCACCAGCACGGCCGTCACGTGTACGGCGTGTCACCGACCGCGAAAGCAGCCAGGACGTTGGAACGCGAGACGGGAATGCGTTGTGACACCGTCGCCAAACTCGTCCACGAATGGGGACTACCCGAAAGACTACCCGACCCCGAATGGCGACTCCCCGCGGGCACCACCCTGATCGTCGACGAAGCCGGCATGGTCGGCACCCCCAACCTGCACCGCCTGATCGAACTCGCCGACAGCCAACACTGGCGCCTCGCGCTCGTCGGTGACCCGCGCCAGCTACAAGCCGTCGGCCGCGGCGGAATGTTCACCGAACTCTGCAACAGGAACCGCACGATCGAGCTCGAACATGTCCACCGCTTCACCGAACCATGGGAGGCAGCAGCATCGCTGCTCCTTCGCCAAGGCGACCCACGGGCTCTCGACCTGTACGAACAACACGGACGCATCCGAGCAGGAACCCTCGACGAACACCTCGACCACTTCGCCCACCAATGGCTCGAACATCACGCCGCAGGCCACAGCACCGCGATCATGGCCTCGACTAATCAGCAGGTCGATCAGATCAACGACCGTATCCAGTCCGCCCGTCACGACCACGAACAACTCGACCCGTCATGCCCGGTGTCGATAGGTGCCGGCGAGTCCGCCTACACCGGTGACATCGTCGCCACCCGCCGCAACCACCGCCACCTCACAACCACCAGCGGTGAACGGGTCCGCAACCGCGACCTGTGGACCGTCACCGCCACCCACGACAACGGCGACCTCACCGTGACCCCACTGGCCGGACGCGGGCAGATCACCCTCCCCGTCGCGTACGTCCGAGAACACGTCCGTCTCGGCTACGCCGCAACCGAGATGGGCACCCAGTCCGACACCGTCACCGCCAGCCTCGAACTCGCCTCCCGAGCGACCACCTGCCGCAACCTCTACGTCGCCATGACCAGAGGGCAGCAGGACAACACCGTCTTCGTCATCACCGAAACCCACGACCCCGGCGAGGCCCGCGACGTCCTCGACGCCGTGATCGACATCGACCGCGTCGACACCCCCGCGACCACCCAACGCCGAAACCTCGCCAGCCAAGACCGCCACCTCCAACCGCGCTGTCAAATCCCGGAATGGTTCGACACCCTCCGAGCCGACACCGTCGGACACCTCGAAGACGCACGGGACAACTATCAGGACGAGCAACGACGAGCGAAAGACCGCGACCAAGAGGTCAAGGATGCGCAACGGCAACTCCAAACCGTCGAGCAGTACGCGCGACCGTTCACCGACGCGGTCGTCGCCGCCGAGACAGCGTTGACCGCGGCGAAAGGGTGCCGGCAATTGCTCGCCGAGCGACTCGCCACCGCCAGACGACGCGACCGACGCGTTCTCGACACGGCTCTCGGCATCGTCGAACACGACATCCAAACCGCCACGGGCAAGCGAGATCAAGCTGTCATCGACGCCAAACCCGCCAAGACGCTTACAGCGCAAGCCAAAGCGGGACTGCGTGATCTGCGCGACGAACAATCCCGCCAGCAGATGTACAGCCAATGGCGTAGCGGCCCGGAAGCCATCGGCATCCTCCAAGCCCGCGTCGACGCCATCGACACCTGGCGCCAATGGGCCAACGGCCACCAACTCACACCGAACCGAATCAAAGAGATGAACACCCGCCTGTTCGTCGCCAACGACAGCATCCCCGAATACCTCGCCCTCCGCACCGCACTGTTCCACGACCCGACCACAGCCGCGATCGTCCGTCGCGTCGACCGAGGAATCGAACGCTCCCGCGGACCAGAACTATCCATCGACTGACAAACCAACCGAACAGAGAACGGGCGCAGAACGCCGGATCTATGAGCGCTTCTCGCCAGGCTTTCGAGCCTTCTTAGCGACTGCGGAGGAACGTTATGCGCTAGCGTCGAACGGTCTGATGCGGCGTGCGATGATGTCGGGGTGGTTGATCCTGCGGTGATTTGCGCTGTCTGTCGCCGATCCAGAGTTCCTGGCGCCTACAGCGATACCGGCGACGTCTTCATTTGTGTCCGATGCCAGGCAGACGCGGCACAGTTCATCGCCATCCAGGACAGCATCGTGGCCGAACAGCAGGCCGCGGAGGCCCGACACGACAGCGTGGGCAGCGACGTCGCGACAGGTCCACGCAGTGACCCGTGACAGTTGGTTGCAGCAACTTCGTGTTGCCGGCAACGATGCCCCGGTCGTCGCCGGGTTCCTCGCCGACGGTGTCCCCGACGACGGCCTGCAACACGCCGGTCAGGCGGTGCTCCGCTGTTCATCGTCCACCAAGGTCATCGCGACAGCGAACACGTTGGTTGGGTTGCTGTTGCAGCGCGACTGGATCGGTGATCGCGAGTTGATCACCGAACTTGAGCATGTCCGCGACGAGACGACATCCGCGCTGAGGTTGTTGGCGGTCGATCTCGATGAGATCGGCGAAGCGTGCGACCAATCGCCGGCGAGTGTGTCGTACATCGACGTGGCCAACGAGATCCTGTGGCCGGGTGAGCTGTTCGATCTCGATCAGGGACCCGACGACTTCGATGAAGACGACTCGGACAGATGGCTGCCGGTAGTGGGCAGCGGGTCGAAGGCGGCGTACGCGGTGATGGAGCGGTTCATCTCAACGATCGACAGTCCCGGACTCGCTGCGCGCTTGCAGGACACGATCAACAGGTCCGGCGCCTTTCGACGCTTCCAAGCAGAGCTCAGCCGCCATGACGAGCAGTACACCCGCTGGCATCGCTACCGCGACGACGCACGCCTCGGACGCGCTCGCGTTTATCTGGCCGACCGCGGCTATCGATCCACCCGGTAGTCAACGAAGAACACACCAACGCACCCAGATCGGCAGATTGGAACGGGGTGCGAACAACCGGTTCAGATCACTTCACAGGTCACGGAAGGCGCATCGACCTCGACCAATCCGTTCGCTGTGTATCGCCACGCGCGGCGCGCCGCACGCAGCTGTCCCCGGTCGTCATACGAATCGGGTGGCCCAATGATCGCGACGACGTTGCGGTCATACTCTCCCCCGACTTCGCAGTAGCCGAGCACGTAACTTTCGCCGCTCGCGAGATCAAATTCGAACACATCCGTGACAGTGAACACGGTCGGGTAAACGGGCAGGATGGTGCTTCCAGTAGACGAGATTTCTGCCGTGGTGCGACCGTTCGCCAACGCGAACACCAACAGACTGGAGTATCCCGCATAACCCGCAGATTCATCGATACGCACAACGAACACCGATCCGAACATCTCGGTGACGGTGTCCATTATCGAGCCATGACCAATCGTCATACCTGGCCACAGACCGAGTCGAGCTTCGGTCAACCCGTCACTCGCGAACGAGAACATTCGTCCCACAAGATCACTCGCATCAGCCAGCAGCGGATAGGTGTTCATCAACACGGTCGACGACGTACCCGGTGCGATCGGTGCGATCGTCGTCGTGCTTCCCGTCGACGTCACTGGCCCTGTCGTAGCGCTGATCGTTGTTGTCGACCCCGCCGAGGCGGTAGGTACGCTCACCGCTGCTCTATCGTCGACAGCCCCACAACCAGCGAGCGAGGAGGCCACCAACAGCACAAAACCCACGCGCCGATGCACCCGCCCAGAATGCCCGAACCGGGCGGCGTTGTCCAGCAAACCTATCGGCAGCTCGGCGCTTACCTGGTGGGGCTCTCAACGCGAGCCGGTGCGAGGAGTGCGCTCAACTATGCCCGGGGCCATGATCCAAGGTGACGGACGCCACCGCTGGCGGGCCCTCGACGCGGCACGAGTAAGACAACATGTTAGAAATCTTCTCGTGCTCACTGGCGAGAAGATCATCTTGCGGGCTCGCGAAGCGAGCGACGTCGCCGTGCTCGACGTCGGTCTGTACAACGACGTGACGACGAGGTCGCGTGCTGATTCCCGCCCGTGGCGCCCGATGCCCCCTGGTTCGGTCATGTCGCCGTATGCGCCTACTGATCCGAGCGACGAGGTGGCGATGTTCTCGAT
>JANOEM010000283.1:0-7465 GCA_031413195.1 Actinomycetes bacterium | reverse complement strand
TTCAGCGAGTGCGCTCCGGTAGGCGGCGACATCGGCCGCTGCATCATTGGTGGTGTACCGCAGCGTGAAGGTTCCTTGCAAGCCGAGCCCCGTCTCCAACGGGAGGTCCGGAGTGACGACGTCGGCCGGGAAGTCGTTGGGCAGATCGCCTCCGGTCGAAATGTCTCCGTTGACTCCTGCGTCCTTCAACGCGTCGTTGGCGACGTCGTCTGCACTGCAGGCCGCAAGGCCGAGCAGCGCCACAACTCCACATGCACCGATGATTGACATGAACTTGTTCACAAATCTCTCCTCAGGTTTTGCTCTGTCTCGCAGATCAACAATTGCACACATCTCCTCCAATCGCTGACGCGATCGGCCAGGCACCCGTGCACGATCTCGCTGTTGTTTCGATCTAGGCGGGCGGCCGGTGCTGTTATCGTTCCGCGCTGCGGAGGTGAATCCTTCGTGAGATGTCGGGGAGCAGCCAATGGCAGAAGCATCGATCTCGGTCAGGGGATTGTGGAAGGTCTATGGGCCGAAAGCAGAGCGCATCGTCGGCTCGCCCGACGCCGAACTTCCTCGATCGCAACTCGAAGCCAAGACCGGGTGCGTCGTAGCGATGCGCGACATCGATCTCGACGTCGCACCTGGCGAGGTGTTCGTCGTGATGGGTCTGTCGGGAAGTGGTAAGTCCACCCTGGTGCGATGCCTGACCCGGTTGATCGAGCCGACTGCGGGGACCGTCATGATCGGCGATGTCGACGTGACCAAGGCGGACCGTGATCAGTTACTCGAGATCCGCCGCCACCGAGTGAGCATGGTCTTTCAGCATTTTGGCCTTCTCCCCCACCGCACGCTCATCGACAACGTCGCGTTCGGGCTCGAGGTGCAGCGGGCCGACAAGCGCAAGCGGCGCGCCAGGGCCGAAGAGATCTTGGAGCTCGTCGGTCTCGGCGGGCTCGGGACTCGCAAGCCCGATCAGTTGAGCGGCGGAATGCAACAACGCGTCGGGCTCGCCCGCGCCTTGGCGACCGACCCGGAGATCCTGTTGTTCGACGAACCGTTCTCGGCTCTGGATCCTCTGATCCGTCGCGACATGCAGGACGAGGTCATCCGTCTCCGTCGTGAGGTCAACAAGACGATGGTGTTCATCACCCACGACCTGTCCGAGGCATTGCGGCTCGGGGATCGAATTGCGATCATGCGCGACGGTCGTTTCGTCCAGGTGGGCACGCCGGAGGAAGTGGTCGGCGCGCCGGCTGACGAGTACGTCGCGAACTTCGTCCGCGACGTACCACGCAGTCACGTGATCGCGGTCGACTCGGTGATGCAGCCGCTCGGCTCCCCAACTCCGACCAGCCCAGACCAGACCAGCCCGAACCAGACCAGCCCAGACCAGACCAGCCCGAACCAGACTGAGTGGGCGGCGACCGTTCCGATCGGCACCAAGGTTCGCGACGTCGTGACACATGTGGCGGGCAGCGAACTGCCGGTCCTGATCGTGGATGCCGATGGCTTGCCAGTCGGTTCGATCGATCGATCGACCGTGCTGTCTGTGATCGCCGGGGAAGACCTCGTTCAAGCTGAAGACGCCTGACATGGCAATTGCAACCGCCCCGCTTCCGACGAGCACCAAGCGGCACGCCGTGTCGCCATGGCCCGATCGTCTGCGCCGAATGGCCGTTCCGGCGCTGGTGATGACCGCAATCATCGCGGTCGGATCGGCGATCGGGCCCGACATCCCGACCTGGCTCGACGCTCATGTCAAACCCAAGGTGGACGAGATCTACCGGTGGACCGTCCTCCATGGCGACACGAATTGGCTCTTCACCAACGTGTTCACCCCGATCGGCGACGCCATCAAATGGGCAACGGATCACATGCTGTCGCTCCTCCAGGTCTTGCGGTGGCCGGGTGTTCTCGCACTCACCGGCCTGATCGGCTATCGAACCGGCGGGACGCGCGCCGCGCTGACCGGCGTGATCGTTCTGGCTGGCTGCGGGATCCTCGGTTTCTGGGACAACACGATGGAAACCCTTGCGCTGATGCTCGTGTCCGTGATGGTGTCGCTGTTGATCGGAATCCCGCTCGGGATCTGGGCCGGCCTGTCGGATCGAGCTGAGAAAAGCATGCGCGGCGTGCTCGACACAGCCCAGGTCATGCCGCTGTACGTCTACCTGTTGCCACTCGTCGTCGCATTCGGCATCGGTGAACCCGCTGCAGTCATCGCGACTGTCATCTTTGCGGTGCCTCCGGCCGTGCGCATCACGAGCCTTGGCATTCGGGCGGTCGCGGGCACCAGTACCGAGGTCGGTACATCATTCGGTTGCACGAGCCCGCAACTCCTGCTCAAGGTCCGCCTCCCGCTTGCTCGACGATCCATCCTGCTCGGCGTCAACCAGGTCATCATGATGGCGTTCGGGATCGTCGTGTATGCCGCGATCATCGGCACAGCCGGCCTCGGACGAGACGTGCTCAACGGACTGCAAAAGGTCAACGTCGGCAACGCGTTCGCACCTGGACTTGCAATCGTGTTCGCGGCGATCGCGATCGATCGGATCACCACCGGCGAGCGAAGCCGGAGCGCCGCTTCGGACGAGCCACAGAGCCGGCTTCAGTCCTTGATCGAGCGACCAGCGACATGCGCGATCTTGATCGTCGGATCGGTGATGGTTGTTGCCCTTGCGGCAAAGTTGCTCGGCGCCGACGAGTTTCCGACATCGTGGACCGTCGACATCGCGGCACCGGTCAACGACGCTGCCAAGTGGGTCAACGACAACTTCCGGTCCGGCGTGCCGATCATCGGGGGGACTGCATCGTTCAGCGATTTCATCGTGATCAACCTGCTCACGCCGGCGCGAGATCTGCTCCAAGGCGCAGCGTGGTACGTAGTCGTCGCGATCGTGACGGCAATCGGCTGGGCCAGTGGCGGCTGGCGCCTTGGCGCACTCTGCGGCGCCTGTTTCGTGGGCATCGCTTCACTGCGGGTTTGGGATCTCGCGATGGACACCCTCAGCCAAGTACTGGTCGCCGTGACGTTGAGTCTCCTGATTGCAATCCCGCTCGGCATCTGGGCGGCTCGATCCGCCACCGTCGAAAGGATCCTGCGACCTTTGCTCGACGTCGCCCAGGTCATGCCCGCCTTCGTCTACCTCGTCCCGGTGATCTTTTTGTTCAACGTCGGGCGGGTCCCGGGTGTGATCGCGTCAGTGATCTACGCGATCCCACCGGGAATTCGGCTGACCGCGCTCGGGCTGCAACAGGTGCCATACCCACCGCGAGAAGCTGCACTCTCTTTCGGGGCCACCCCCGGACAGGAACTGGTCAAGGTGCAGTTGCCACTTGCGACTCGATCGATCATGCTCGCCGTCAACCAGACCATCATCCTCGTGCTGTCCGTCGTCGTCGTCGCAGCCCTCATCGGCGCCGGCGGATTGGGGCTGGAGACGGTGTACGGGTTGACCAAGAAAGAGATCGGCCGAGGTGTTGCAGGCGGGCTTGCGATCGTGCTGCTCGCGGTCGTCCTCGACCGGATCACCCAGTCCTGGGGTACCGGAGCAGACCGTCGGATCAACCGGCGAGCGTGGGCGCAGCGTCGATCCCGACGAACCATCGAGAACGCCACACCCTGATCTCGGTTACTGTGAGTCAGGTGCGTTCCAATCAGGAACCTCCGGATTCAGTATCCAACCAGGGGAGAAGAGATGAAAGCAACGACTCGACCGACGCGAGCGGCCCGATGGCTGTTGGCGGGAGCACTGCTGCTCGGGGCTGCTGCCTGCGGCAGCGACGAGAAGAAATCCGACACCACCACAGCCGGCACCACAGCCGGCACGACGGCTGGTACCGCCGCCAGCGGGGATACCGCGGCCACTGGCGAAGCAGGCGCCGGCATCGTTCTGGCCGTCAACCCGTGGACGGGTTCTGCCGTCAATGCAAACGTCGCCAAGGTCGTCCTCGAGTCCAAGCTCGACACCGAGGTCACGTTGCTCGACATCGATGAAAACGCGACATGGCCGGGTCTCGACGCCGGTGACATCGACGCAGTTCTCGAGGTCTGGCCATCGGGTCACGCCGCTGACGTGGCCACCTATATCGACGAGAAGAAGTCGGTCGTGAACCTCGGGCTGCTCGGACCGGACGCCAAGATCGGTTGGTACATCCCGACCTCTGTTCTCGCCGACAATCCCGAGCTCGCAACCTGGGAAGGCTTCAAGGATCCCGATACGGCAGCCCTTTTCGCAACCGCTGAATCAGGCGACCTCGGACAGTTCCTGATGGGCGATCCCAGCTACGTCAGCTACGACGAGCAGATCATCGCCAACCTCGAACTGCCGCTCAAGTTCGTCGTTGCCGGCTCCGAAGCTGCGCTGATCACCGCGATCCAACAGGCCGAAACCGACGGCACGCCGCTGCTGATGCAGTTCTGGCAACCACATTGGCTGCAGTCAAAGGTCGCTCTGACCGAAGTCAAGTTGCCCGACGTGACCGATGCCTGCCTCGCCAGCGCGGCCGCAGCCGATGGCGGGTTCGCATGCGATTACCCGATCGACAACCTGTTCAAGGCCGCGTCGGCGAAGTTGGAAACGAAGAACCCGGCGGCCTTCGCCCTGCTTTCCAAGCTGCAACTCACGACGGAGCAGCAGAATGAGATCGCGGCAATGATCGACGGCGATGGAATGCCTGCCGCCGAGGCTGCGAAGGCGTGGGTCGAGGCAAACCCGGATGTCGTCAACGCATGGCTGAGCTGAGTTTGGGCGGCTGAACCGCCAACTCGAGCACGGCACGAAGACTCGATGCCCGTCGGCCGATCGGTCGGCGGGCATCGCCGCGTCCGAGCGTAGATTTCGCGCACCCAGACGGCACACTGTCAACGATGCCATCGATGCGCGCCGATCAAATACCCATCTATGCCGAGGGATTGGTGCGTCGCTTCGGCGCTGTCGTCGCCGTCGACGGAGTCGACCTGCAGGTCAATCAGGGCGAGGTGTTCGGTTTTCTCGGCCCGAACGGTGCCGGCAAGAGCACGACCGTGCGCATGCTGACAACACTGCTGCGACCGACCGCCGGCATCGCCAGAGTCGCCGGGTTCGACGTCGTCAAACAGGCCGACGACGTTCGGCGCAGCATCGGCGTAGCGCTTCAGGATGCGGCAATCGATCCGTTGATGACCGGCAACGAGTTGCTTGCGCTGCAGGCCGTTCTCTATGGTATTCCCAAGACCCACGTCAAGCAGCGCAGCGACGACCTGCTCGAACGAGTCGGCCTCACCGCGGCGGCCGGCCGACGGGTGGGCACCTACTCGGGTGGCATGCGGCGGCGACTCGACCTTGCCCTGTCGTTGATCCACCAGCCAAGCGTGTTGTTCCTGGACGAACCGACCACGGGCCTCGACCCGATGAGCCGGCTTGCGCTGTGGGAAGAGGTTCGTCGCCTGAACGCCGAGGGCACCACGGTCCTGCTGACCACTCAATATCTCGAAGAGGCCGACCAGCTCGCGGACCGAATTGCGATCATCGATCACGGGGTGATCGTCCGCGAGGGCGTGCCACGCGAACTCAAGGCGCAAGTCGGTGCGCCGACCTTGGTGATCGCGGTGCCACCCGATCAAGTCGAACGGGCAAGGGCGGTGATGCAGACATTCGGCGAACTGCGAACCACCGCCGAAGGCACGCTCGGCGTCGGGCTCACCGCCGGTGCCGAAGCGGTGTCGTCGGTAGTGCGCGGCCTCGACGAGGCAGGAGTGCGCTTGCATCACCTCGAACTCAACGAACCAAGCCTTGACGACGTGTTCGCCGAGGCGACGGGTTACCGGCTCGAAGGCGCCGGCAGCTCCAACCTCCCGGCCGCACAGGGTGATCAACCCCAAGCCGACCCAGATGACCTCTTGGCGCCGACCGGGGCGAAGCGCGGTGGGCGGCGAGGGAGGCAGGGTCGCCCATGACCGCAACGGTTTCCTCGTCCGGGCGCGCCATGGGTACGTCCGATGCGATCAGCCCCGTCGGGCACCACGCGATCGCACAGACCATCGCAATGTCCAAGCGGAGTGTGATCGCGATCATTCGCCAACCAGCTCTGATCGTTCCTTCGCTCGTGTTCCCGTTGTTCTTCGCCGCGCTCGGATCCTCGTCGTTCAGCCGCGCCACCGGCCTACCCGGCTTCCCCCAGGTCGACTCTTTCCTCGCGCTCTCGCTTGCTGCGAGCGTGATCCAAGGGGTGCTGTTCGGGTCCACGAATGGCGGCGCGGCCCTCGCCGTCGATATCGAGAACGGATTCTTCGATCGCCTCCTTGCCTCGCCGACATCGCGAGTGAGCATTCTGTTCGGCAGCCTCGCCGGAAGTGCTGTCTTCGGCGCAGTGCAGGCGTTGTTCTTCACGGTCGTGATGATCGCAGTCGGGGTCAACGTGCACGCAGGAGTCGCCGGCGTCGTCCTGATCGTTGTGGCCGGTGCCTTGATCGGCCTGTCGATCGGTGGGTTCCTGGCGGCCATGGCGTTGCGAACCGGATCGGCCGAAGCGGTCCAAGGCGTTTTCCCACTGTTGTTCATCACCTTGTTCTTCTCGTCGGCCTTCTTCCCCCGCGAGACCATGCAGGGGGTGTACCGCACGATTGCGGACATCAACCCGGTCTCTCACCTGTACGAAGGGATGCGGGATCTCGTGATCGACGATCTCACACTGTCAGCGGCCGCCAAAGCGCTGCTGATCCCGATCGCTGTCGGGTGCGTGTCCATCCCCGTCGCACTCGGTCAACTTCGCCGAAGGGTGAGAGCGGCATGACCGCAACGGCACCCTCGTCATCGAATCGATCCGCCTCGCCTCAACCGACGTCAATCCTCTCGTCGGCCCCGGCGACCAAGGTCACCCTGCTCGGTGCATCGCTCGGATTGATGCGACGTGGCCTGCAGCGAATCACGCGGCTCCCGTCGGCGTTCTTTCCGGCGCTGATGATGCCAATCTTTCAAAGCATCGCGTTCAGCGGCACGTTCTTTGCAGTCACCTTGATCCCCGGATTCCCGACGGACAGGTCGATCAACTGGTTCATGCCGCTCGGGGCGTGCATGGGTGCCGCATTCAGCGGTGTCGGTCTCGGATTCACCCAAATCGGCGACATCGAGACTGGGTTCTTCGACAGGGTCCGGATGGCGCCGGCACCCAGGAACGCGCTCATCCTCGGGCCATTGATGTCTGCCTGGTTCCGGACGTTGCTGGTGGTCAGTGCTGTCGTGACCGTCGGGTTCGCCTTGGGCGCGCGGCTCTCCGGCGGGGTCCTCGGACTCCTCACCCTGTACGTTGCGGGTCTCGGCATCTCGACCTTTGCCACTGGGTGGGGCCTCGGTCTTGCCTTCCGGTTTCGCGACATGCGCGCGGCTGCAATCATGCAACTCGGGTTGTTCGTCGCAATCTTCCTCTCCAGTGCTCAAGCCCCGCTCAACGTGATGCAGGGCTGGCTCCACGGCGTCGCCCGGATCAACCCGATGAC
>JANOEM010000282.1:0-8999 GCA_031413195.1 Actinomycetes bacterium | reverse complement strand
GAAGAGCACGGTGCTGGTGCCGTTGCTGAAAAGGCCGCCGCCGCCCGTGCCCGAGGCGGAGTTTCCGCTCAGGGTGCAATTTGTGAGCGACAGCGTGCCGATGGAAGCGATCGCGCCGCCATTTGAGGTGCTGGCATTTCCCGACCGAGCTGCGGCACTCGGATGGTTCTTGCCGACCGACATCCGTTCGCTCGCCGGTTCCGACGATGTCCTCGTCGCGTTGCACGAACACGTCGCCCGGATGGCCGATCGGCTGCGCCTGGTCGGGATCAGCGCCTTCTACGACGAGCAGAAGTCGGTCGGTTCGGCGACCATCTGGGGCTGTGGCGTCGCCGAGTTCATCCTCGGCCGCGAAGGAGGCGACCGCCATCTCACGGATCTCGACCACATCGCCGAACTGCTGGCAGCAGCGACGCTCGGCCGGCAGTGCGATCCAGCGCACGTGCTCCGCACACTTGACGACCTGATCACGAGCAGCGACGAACGAAGCGAAGCATCGATGCGCCGGATCGACTCCGACTCGCTCGCAGTGCAGATCACCACCATCCATTCGGCGAAGGGACTCGAGTATCCGATCGTGATGATTCCGTTCGGCTTCAAGCCGCGGGCGAACGTCCGCAATCCGTTGTCCTACACCGGCCCTGACGGACAGCGCACCGTCGACATCGCCTCCAGCGTCGGATGGGACGCGGGATGCCAGCAACCGGGCGACGAGACCACCCGCGACAACCAGGTCGCGCGCAAGGAATGGGCCATGATGGATATCGAGGGGGACGAATTGCGGTTGCTCTACGTCGCCCTCACGAGAGCGGTCCATCGTGTCGAGTTGTGGTGGGCCAGCACCCTTCGTGCGACCAATTCATCGCTCGGGCGAATCCTGCTCGACCGCGACGGAGCGAGCCCGATCGAGAACACCCCGGTCCGGTTCGAAGCCAAGATGACAAAGACGGGTCGCCCAAGTACCGGAATCAACCCCGTCCGACCGCCGTACCAGGCGATGTCCGAAACCGACGTCGTCGCACAGATCGGCAGGCTTGCAAACGAGAGCAACAACACGATCGAGATCGTCCAGTTGCCTGCTCACCTTGACGCTCCGGTTTGGTCGAGCCGGATACCAGCGCCCGCCGACGAACTGCACACCGCAGCCGTCACTCCGGGCGGCCGAGCTGGTTCGTTCTCCTGGAATCGATGGTCGTTCAGCCGCCTCGGCGCACAACTCGAAGCGGCAGAGCCGGCCGAGTTCGACAGCGGCGGGCACGACGAGCCGGTGAACCCCGCAGACGATCTCGCGTTCGGTCCAGCCTCCGCGATCGACGGCTCCGCCTCTGCCCCAGCCGCAGCCCTGGCCGATGTCGCTGGTGGCACACGGTTCGGCACGTTCGTCCACGCGGTTCTCGAACACGTCGACTTCTCATCCCCCGACCTCGAGAACCACGTGCGCGCCGTCGTGGTGGAGCACTCAATTCGCGAAGGGTTGGCGATCGCCGTCGACCCGGTGGTCAAGGGCCTGGTCGCTGCGCTGCGCACCCCACTCGGCCCGTTGTTCGACCAGCTGTCCTTGAGCCGCATTCCCACCACCGACCGCCTCGACGAGTTGACGTTCGACCTCCCGTTGATCGCTGGCCGTCCGAACAGCGGTTTCTCGGCAGGCTTGATCGGCGAGACCCTGATCGACACATTGTCACCAGACGACCCGATGCGACCGTTTGCCGCGCAACTCGCGGGTGAAATGGCCACCCTCGACATCTCCGGATGGATGCACGGCTCGATCGACGCCGTCGTTCGGGCCCCGGGCGCATCGGGGGACCGTTACTTCGTGATCGACTACAAGACAAACCGGCTCCATCCAACGGGCTCGCCCGACCCGCTCGCCGCGTATCGCCCCGACCGCCTGATCCCTGCAATGGAGCACTCCCGCTATCCACTGCAAGCGTTGATCTACATCGTCGCGACACACCGCTATCTCCGCTGGCGGCTCGGTTCGGCCTATTCGCCCGAACATCATCTCGGTGGCGTCGGCTACCTTTTCGTCCGCGGCATGGTCGGCCCGGACACACCGTCCGTCGGCGGGGTACCCCACGGTGTCTGCTGTTGGAAGCCCGCTGCTGCAGCGGTGCTGGCAGTCGATCAACTCTTCGCAACTGGGAGCCGACCGTGAATTCAACCGCCCCGCCACCGCAGTGGTCACGTGTCCAGGTTCCCGAGGCCGTCGACTCGCTACGGGCATGGGTCGATGCCGGTGTCCTCGGCCCCGCCGAGGTTCACGGTGCAGAAGTGATCACACGGTCCGTACCCGCCGCCGAGCTACTGGTCCGACTCGGTGCGGCGTTCGCGCTGTGGGCGCCCCTGCACGGCCACTCGTGTGTCGATCTCAACAGGATCGCCGAACTCGTGCGCGCAGAGCTTGCACTCGGCCTCGGAAGAGACCGCGGAGCCGACATCGAGACGAACCTCGAGGCGAGACTCGATGAGCTCTGTTCGGCGCTGCCGTGGCCCGACCCACAGCAATGGATCGCCCAACTCCGGGCATCGTCGATCGTGCGGATCGTCAACCGGCACGACTCCGGTGCTGTACTCGACCTGTGCCCATTGGTGCTCATTGGCCACCTGCTCTATACGCAGCGACAGTGGGTCGACGAGTGCTCGGTGGCGGCCAGCTTGCGCCGACGGTTCTCCGAGGTCGCCGGGCCCCGTCCTGCGATCGAAGCGATGCGACTTCTCGATCTGCTCCTCCCTCCGCTGGACGACGGATTGCCAAACCCTCAGCATCGGGCTGCTCTTGCCGCCCTGTCATCACCGCTGACTGTCATCGTCGGTGGACCCGGAACCGGCAAAACCCATACCGTCGCCCGCACCCTTGCGGTGATGCTGGCCGACGCGAGGATGAAGGGCCGAACCTTGCGTATCGGCCTCGCCGCTCCAACCGGCAAAGCCGCAGCTCAGATGCAATCGGCAATCGCTGCAGCCATCGTCTCCGGTCTCGAAGCCGCAAGCCTCGGCGCCGTCGCGGCCAACGAGCTCGGTTCGCTCGAAGCAGTCACCGTGCACCGATTGCTCGGGGCGAGAGGAACCAGGACACGGTTCAGTCACGACGCTGACAACCCGTTGCCTCACGACGTCGTAGCCATCGACGAGGCCTCGATGGTCGCTGTCCCGCTGATGGCCAGACTGCTCGAGGCTCTCGCTCCCGAGACCCACCTCGTGCTCGTCGGCGACCCGGACCAACTGCACAGCATCGAGGTCGGTGCGGTGCTCGCAGACATCGTCGCGGCGAGTCAGGACCAACCGTCGCTCGACACGCATGTCGTCCGCCTGCAGCGCCAACGGCGCCAACGCGCGGATTCCCCGATCGGCGTGCTGGCAGACGCCGTTCGCGACGGTCGCGCCTCCGACGTGCTCGCCCTGCTGCACTCAGCGGGCGAGCAGGCTGGTGGCGAGCAAGCAAGCGGGATTCAGGCGCTTACCTTTGTCGAGACGTCCGACCCGTTGGCAGCAGGCGGCGCGGACGCTGCCCGGCGGATCGTCACCCCGGCCTATGCGGCGGCATCTCGCGCAGCGGCGACCGGCGACGCCGTGGAGGCACTCGCCCAACTGTCAGCAGTGCGCGTGCTGTGCGCGCATCGCAGCGGCCCGCACGGGGTCGATCAGTGGAATCGAGAGATCGAGGCGTGGATACTCGCCGAGGTTTCCCCGCACTCCGTTCGCGGCGGGTCCATGCCGTCCCGGCCAGGCCGATTCCCGCCAGGGCGAGCGCTGCTCGCCACTCGCAACGATCGACGACAGGGCGTGTCCAATGGCGATACGGGCATCGTGATCGCCGATCCGGCCGGGATCCGCGCAGCCTTTTCCACCTCGACCGGGGTCCGAATTCTTGCCCCGGCCCAACTCGAACATGTTGAGACGGCGTTTGCGACCACGATCCACAAGAGCCAGGGCAGCGAGTACGCATGCGTGGTGGTGGTGCTCCCACCCGAGTCCTCACCCCTGGCCGGACGAGAACTTCTCTACACCGCGATCACGCGATCGGCAGGTCGGCTGTGCATCATTGGATCCGAAGCAGCCGTCGTCGCATGCGTGGTTCATCCGAGCCGGCGTGTCACCGGCCTCGCCGAAGCGCTGGGCGCCGAACGAATCTCCTGATCGGCGATGAGCTGATCGGGCCGAGTCAGCAGCGCAGCCCGGCACCCATCAAGTCGACGAAGTTGTCGTGGTAGAACGCTTCACGCACGTCGAGGTCGGCCCCGCCGAGAGACGACTCGAATCGCTCGATCGGACGGCGACCGCCTTCGACATGCGGATAGTCGGAGGAAAAGAGCACCACTTCCTTGCCGGCGTTCGCAACGATCCACCCGACATCTTCGGTTGGGTACGGCGTGAACCGGATCTGGCGCCGGACGTAGTCTGACGGGCGCATCGAGAGTTGTTGCAGCCTGTCTTCATGACGGGCGAACGCGTCGAATGCCGCCTCCATCTGGCGCATCCACGACGGTACCCAGATCGCTCCCTGCTCGATCACCCCGACCCGCAAATCAGGAAAACGCTCGAACACACCGTCGAAGATCATCGTCGCCAGGGTCTGGGCGGGCGGGACGGCGATCCCCATGTAGTCGACCGAGCGGAAGTTCTCGGCGCCGCCATGGAAGTCCGGTGGCACGGGCAACCCGTTGCGGAAGTAGTTCGGGTCGATCAGCGCCCCGGTACCGCCGACGTGGAACACGATCGGGATACCTGCTTCGCTGGCTGTCTGCCAGACGGGATCCAGATCGATGTGGCTCGGCGAGTGTCCCGGCGGGCAGCCCGACGCGATCAGCAGCGCCGAGGCGCCCATCTCTATCGCCTCGTCGGCAAGTGCACCGGCGACGGAGAGATCCGCGAGCGGCACGTACAACGTCGGCAACAGCCGCTCGTCGACCGAGCAGAACTCAATCATCGCTCGGTTGTGCGCACGTGCTGCTCCGATCGCGAAACCAAGGTCACCGGAGTGTTCCCAGTCGTGCAGCCGGCTGTTGTGGAAGGTGTTGAACACCAGTTGGCTCGCGAACCCGAGCAGGTCGAGGGCTCGCGGTCGGTCGGAAGCGATGAACGAGCCGGTCGCCGCGAAGTTCTTTCGGAGCATGATCTCGGCGGCTTCGGATGCTCGGTACTCGCTTGATTCATGCTTGCGGCGCATCCCGACGAAAGCGGCGTCGAGATCACGCTGCTGTTCGATCGGGTCGCCGGTCTGGCGTAGTTCGTTTCCGCTCTGGTATTCGAGCGCTTCGATTCGCTCGCGGATTCCCTGATCTGCATGGTCCCGCAACCAACCCGGCGTTTCCATGATGTGGGCGTCCGCATCGTGCACGACCAATCCGGTGGAGTTGTAGCTCATGATCACAAGCTTGCCACTCTCGATACCTCGGCAGATGACTCGATGATGAGCTCCAATCCTGTTGGCGGTCGGAGACCACCGGCATAGCCGAACTGAATGCCTCAATCGCTCAAAAACATTCGGTTGAGACATTCAGTTCCCTTGGAGCAAGTGACTAGCGTGGCGCGATGACCACACGTGTCGTTGCCGAGATGTCCACCACGCTGGCGCCTGACGACGACCATCCATACCGCACCGGGCCGTGGCGACCGAACTTCGTCGAGTACGACGCCGACGACATGGATGTCGAAGGCGCAATCCCCACCGATCTCGCCGGCGTTTACATTCGCAACACCGAGAACCCGGTCCACGAATCGATCGGCCGCTATCACCCATTCGACGGCGATGGGATGCTGCACTCGATCCGGTTCGACAACGGCGTCGCCTCGTACCGCAACCGATTCGTCCGCACGGTCGGCCTCGACGCCGAGAACCAGGCGGGGCACGCCCTCTGGGCCGGGCTGGCGGAGAGCCCACAGCGTTCGCTCCGCATGGATGGGTGGGGTGCCCGAACCCGGTTGAAGGACGCATCGAGCACCGATGTCGTCGTGCACGCCGGAGTCGCGAAGTCCAGCTTCTACCAGTGCGGCGACCTGTACCGGATGGACCCGGTCTCGCTCGCCGATCTCGGCCGCGAGACCTGGACAGACTCGTCCGGCATCAGTCGATTTCCACGAGAAGGCGTCTCGGCCCACACCAAGGTCGATCCCGAGACCGGCGAGATGCTGTTCTTCAACTACTCCACCGAGGCCCCATACATGCACTACGGCGTCGTCGATGCGGCAGACCAGTTGGTGCACTACACCCCGATTCCGCTTCCCGGTCCACGTCTTCCCCACGACATGGCGTTCACCGAGAACTATGCGATCCTCAACGATTGCCCGATGTTCTGGGACCCTGCACTGCTCGAACGCGACATCTACGCCGTGCGCTACTTCCGTGATCTGCCAACCCGGTTTGCCGTCATTCCCCGCCGCGGCAGCGCCGCCGACATCCGCTGGTTCGAAGCCGCGCCGACCTACGTGTTGCACTGGATCAACGCCTACGAAGACGGGGACGAGGTCGTCCTCGACGGCTTCTTCCAGAGTCAGCCAAGCCCGAAGGCTTCACCAGACGCGACACTGTTCGAGCAGATGTACCGATTCGTCGATCTGGCTCAGCTGCAACCCCATCCGTGGCGGTGGCGTTTCAACATGGTCACCGGACACTGCCGCGAGGAACAACTCGACGACCGCATCCTCGAATTCGGGATGATCAACGACGAAGTGGCCGGTAAGCCGTACCGCTATGCCTACGCCGTCACTGGCGAGCCCGGTTGGTTCCTGTTCAACGGGCTCTCCAAGCTCGATCTCCATACCGGCCACGTCGACGAGTACCGGTTCCCTGAAGGGGTCTTTGCGAGCGAAGCCCCGATGGCGCCTCGGCTCGGGGCCACCGCTGAGGATGACGGCTACTTGCTCACGTACACCGTCGACATGAACAAGGATCGCTCGGAGTGTCAGATATTTGCCGCGCAGGACATCGCGGCGGGACCGATCGCGAAGATACGCCTACCGGAACGAATCAGTAGCGGAACCCACAGCTGTTGGGCACCGGCTTCAGCACTGCGCTGAGACCCGGCGAATCCACAGCGCCACTCAGGCGATCTGCTACGAGATCCAACCTTTGCCCTTGGCGATCGCCCACGCGCCCGGGATCAGCAGCAGCGCACTCGCGCCGAGCAACATGAAACTGAGCACGCGGACTTTGAACAACGCGGCGATACCTGCGAAGAACAACGCAACGGCGAGGAATACCGACGCAAGGTCCATGTTGTCGCCCAAGTCGTCGGTGACAGCTGCTTCGTCGAAGAGGGCCACGGACAAGTCGTAGTTGAAGAGGTAGCTGTCGTATGCCTCGACCACGTACTCCGGAGTGTCCATCGGGGTCGGAACGTCGTCGTCACCGGTGAGCTCGTTCCACGCAACGTACGCCACCTCGAGCTCAGGCGAGAAGAGTCGAGTTCGGATCACCTCCGCGACCACGAGATTGTCCTCTTCGATTTGGACCTGGTACTGCAGGAACACGTTCGTGTCCTGGGCCAACTGTTGGGAGTAGTCGGAGTAGTAGGAGTTGGCCTCGTTGCGCGCAATCGTCGCCTTCGCGTAGCCCTGCAGGGCGTCGCCACCGGCAAGCGCTCCGAAGTAGGCCGCATATGCAGTCATCAACCCGGCGAAACCGAGCAGGATCGCGGCCATGATCTCGATCCCGGCCCGACTCTTTTCGGGTTCCGATTCTTGTTCTGTGGTGATCTCGCCGCCGGGTGGGTTTTCGGTCGTCTCGTCGGTCATCATCATCCCCTTCCATTGAGCGCCATCACCGCTGGCACGATGTGGCGAACCTAATCGGAACGCCCTCTTCGACCGAGCATTTCCCGCTCTACGGGAATCATCCAGATTGTGGTACCGGGCCTGCTGAACACTTTGTACAATTGCGTATTCGGGCCCCGCTTTCGGGTCTGGCGACGAAGGGGATCACGATGGCGTTGGCAGAACGACTGAGCAGATTGGGCACAGAGACGGCTTTCTCGGTTTCGCTGGCTGCGGCCGAGTGGGGCGCCAAAGGCAACAGGATCTTCCCGTTCCATCTCGGTGACCTCAACCTTGCGACTCCGTCGAACATCGTCGCGGCGATGGATCGCGCAATCGCCGACGGCAAGACCGGCTACTGCCCGGCGGCCGGGATTCCCCAATTGCGGGAAGCGCTGGCCGAAGACATCGGCGGCCGTCGCGGGCTGAACTACTCCCCCGGTCAGATCGCCGTCCAACCGGGTGGCAAGCCGGTCATCACCAAGTTCATCCAGGCTGTCATGAATCCGGGCGACGAGGTCCTCTACCCCAACCCCGGCTACCCGATCTACGAAAGCCAGATCGAGTACTTCGGAGGGGTCGCCAAGGCGTATCGCTACCTGCCGTCACCGAGCGGATTCGAGATCGACCTCGACCAGATCCGCGCCGCGATCACGCCTGCCACGAAGGCGATCATCTACAACGATCTCCAGAACCCGATCGGTGCAGAGTCCACCGATGCCGAACGCGAAGCGATCGCCGAGATCGCGATCGAACACGATCTGTACGTCTTGTCCGACGAGGCCTATTTCGAGATGCGCTACTCGGGGTCCTCCACATCGATCGCATCGTTGCCGGGGATGCAGGAACGGACAGTGATCCTGTACACGTTCTCGAAGAAGTTCGCGATGACCGGATGGCGCCTCGGTGCCGCAGTCGGCCCGCTGGAGATCGCGGAAACGATCGCCAAGCTCAACACCAATGACGAGTCGTGCACCACTCACTTCGTCCAGTACGCCGGCGTCGAAGGGATTCGCGGCGACCAAACCGAGGCCGCGACAATGCTCGATGTGTTGGTCAACCGCCGCGACGCGGCGGTCGAAGTCCTTGGCGAGATCGACGGCTTCAGCGTTACGGCGCCGGAGGCGACCTTTTACCTCTTCCCCGATGTCACCGATGCCATGACGATCGTCGGCGCCCGAGATGTTGCGGAGTTCGCGGAGATGGCCCTGCACAACACCGGTGTTTCGTTCTGCACCCGGCGC
>JANOEM010000281.1:0-3241 GCA_031413195.1 Actinomycetes bacterium | reverse complement strand
GCCAGATCGCTCGAGTCGAATTCGTCCGGGTCGAGGTGAGGCCGGGTCGGGTACAGGTAACCCATCCGATGTGATCCGGGCAGGATCCACAGGCAGCCGTTCTCGGCGTCGGCGTCGTCAAGTGCAAGCCACGCGCCGACCAGCGACCTGTCGCGGGTGGGGATGAACCGCTCGTCCTGATGCCACGCCTGGCCCTGCAGGCCAGGAGGTTTGAGGAACAGCATCGACTGCATGCACTTGACGCGGCCGTCCCAGTGGGGGAGATGGGCGCCGGTGATGCGGGCGAGCACCTCGCAGACGCCGGCGTGCTGCACGAGCGACAGCGATGCATCGCTCACCCAATGTGGGAAGTGAACGGCGAGGATCGAATTGACACGATCGGCGTCGGTTGCGTCAGCCGGGAGTTGCGGCGCGTTGGTCAATGGATAGGTGCCGCGAGCGAACTCGAGTGCTTCCTGGCGGCCGAGTTCGACATCGCTCTGCGACAGGAGTTGAGGGACGATGAGGTAGCCGTTCTCGACGTAGAACTCGGTCTGTTCGTCGGTGATCATCATCTGCTCCCTTTCGCTCGCCTGCCGTTGAGCCGCTTGTACATCGCGCGCTGGTCCTTGGCCAGGCGGACGAACTCCGAATAGAGCGGATCGTAGATGGAGCGGGTGCGACGATCCGGCTGGAACACCTGCGCGGGCGGGGAGCGTCGGGCGATCTCGTCGAGGGTGAGGTGCCCGAGGTGTAGCGCCGCGAACCACGCTGCGCCGCGCACGTTCACGTTGATCGGGTCGGCGACCTGATGAATCGGGCGACCGATGACGTCGGCATGGATCTGGCACCACAGATCGGAAACCGCGCCACCGCCCAGGAGGCGTAGCCCGTCGAGCGGTCGGCCCGCGAAGTGCTCGGTTGCCTCGAGTAGCCATTTCGCGTTGTAGGCGACGCCTTCGAGGACCGAGCGAACGAGGTCGGCTCGGTCGGTCGTGATCGACACGTTGAGAAAACTGGCGCGCAGGTTCTCGTCGCTGACAGGTGAACGCTCGCCTTTGAGCCACGGGCAGAAGATGACCCCGCCGCTGCCGGCCGGCGCGGTGGCAGCGAGGGCGGTGATCGCGTCATAGCCATCGGCGAGATCGTTGTCACCGATCAGGACTTGATCGCGCAGCCAGCGCAGTGCGGCGCCACCGGTTTCGTGGTTGTTCACGATCAGGTATGACCCCGCGCGAAGGCCCGGCACCGACGCGGTCTGGCGCAATGCGTCGGACTTCTTGAACGGCACCGGAGCGGAGACCCACGCAGTGGTGGAGATCGCAATGTGCCCTGCGAAATCGGCCACGCCACCGGAGCCGATGGCTGCCGTATGGAGATCGGGAACGCCGCAGACGACGGGTGTGCCGGCTTCGAGTCCGAGTATCGCTGCAACGTCCGGTGACAGACCACCCAGGGTGCTGCCGGTGGCAAGCAACGGGGGGAGCTTGTCGACCGTGCGGCGTGCCAATCGCAGCATCGTCGGGTCGTACTGCAGCGGGGCGCCGGGTCGGTTGTCGGTGAGCCAGGAACCGACCATCGACGCGACCGTGGCTGCGGTGCGCCCAGTGAGTCGAGCGCCGATGAAGTCGACGGGTTCGATCAACGCCGCCGCCGCCCGGTACACCTGCGGGCGTTCGTGCTGCAGGAACTGGGAGTGACCGGTGGGATCTGCACCGCTCGGACTCGGTGCCCCGCCGGATGTTCGCAGCCATTGGATCAACTTCGTCGGTCCGTAACCGGACACGTCGATCGCTCCACCGACCAGCCGCTTCGACCATGGTCCACCGCGGTGATCGGACCAGAGCAGGCACGGGCCGATCGCAACGCCTGATCGATCGACTGGCACGGTGGAGTTCCATTGGCCGGTGATCCCGATCCCGGCGCACGGGCCGGGTGCCTTCGCTGCTGTGACCACCTCTGCGCCCGCGTCGGTGAGTGAGTTCCACCATGTTTCGGTGTCCTGTTCGGCTCCGCCATCGTCGGTGTAGGTCGTAGCGATCGGGCGGAACGCCGAGGCGAGCACGTTGCCGTCCTCGTCGACGACCGCGACCTTGAGCCCCCCGGTGCCGAGATCGATTGCGAAGTACCAACGGCGTTCCATCAGGCCATCATCGCCATCACGGGTGGTCGGGCAGATCGGGCACCCAGTGCGCGCCGTTAATGTGGCTGCCGCCGTCGACGAACAGGGTGTTGCCGGTGAGATAGTGCGCGTCGTCGCTGGCGAGGAACAGCGCGACCGGTGCGATGTCGCGTTCAGGGTCGCCGAGGTAACCCATCGGATTTGCAGAATCGGCAGTCGCAACGAGTTCCGGATTGCGTTCCATCACAGCACGGAACGCCGCGCTCTTGGCTGCTGGGCAGATCACGTTGACGACGATTCCATGTGGTGCCCACTCACGGGCCGCTGTGCGCGACAACGCACGCAGAGCCTCCTTGGCGGTGTTGTACTCGGCTGTACCGATGTGTGCATTCACGCCATTGAGTGAGCAGAGGTTGATGATGTTGCCGCGACCCTGAGCCTTCATCAACGGAAAGGCGGCCTGCATCGCCCAGAGGGGACCGTAGAAGCCGACACCGAATCCGCGTTCGAAGTTGGAGTCCTTCTTGAACTCGACCCGCCCCAGTGACCCGCCGCCCCACGCGTTGTTGACCAGGATGTCGATGGTGCCCCATCGCTCGCGTGTCGCTTCGACCATTGCCAACACCTGCTGCTTGTCGGAGACGTCTGTTCGTCGGGCGATCGCATCGACACCGAACTCGTCGCGCAATTCGGCCGCGACGCGTTCGCCCGCTTCGGCGTTCAACTCGGCCACCATCACCTTCGCGCCCTCGGCCGCGAATCGACGGGCGATGCCGTGACCGATCCCGTCGCCGGCGCCGGTGATGATCGCGATTCGGTCCTGCAAACGTCCCATGTCCGTACCTCCCGGTTCGTTCAATCCCTCGGCAAATTCCAAATTAATGTCACCGAAATTAACTAAAAACGACAACTGGTGGTGACATGAATGGTAGGCGGGGAGGTGGGCGCGGGGTGTCAGCCGAGCGACCGGAGAGGCGTTGGTGAGTTTCTGCGGTAGTGTGATGAGCGTATTGCCACTACCCCCTGAGGTAATACGGTCGAGTGCAGCGCCAAACGGCGCACGATTTTCGTTCCATCGAGCGGACAGCCACGCATCAACGGCCACCGAATCTGGAAGGAAATCCAATGAATACCCCTGCC
>JANOEM010000280.1:0-2675 GCA_031413195.1 Actinomycetes bacterium | reverse complement strand
TTTCTACGACGGCGAAGTGATCATTTGTCGCGCCATGAACGGTGCCTTGAGATCTTCGGTGAGGCAGCCAAGTCGCTCTCGAGCGAACTCCGCGAAGCTCATCAAGAAGTCCCATGGAGCGTTGCCGCTGCACGCTTCGCTACCGGACACAGCTCTTTGAGAGCGTTCGCCATTGATGTGGGGATCACGTTTTCGAAAGAGGGGTTCAGAGCGTGAACAATGACCCGGTTGCCGTGAGCGATCCGCTCACTCGGAGCTGAAGACCTGTGCTTTCAAGCGGAAGGTCAAACACGGCCCAACCACGGAGGTTCGTGCCTGGAGCGATGTCGCCGCCGGCGCTTGGAAGGTCGACGCCAGCAAACGTAATAGGCCAGCGCTGTCCCAAACTGTCGATCACTTCGAGACCGAGCACACTTGAGAAGGTGACGAGTTCGGCCGTCGTGTTGACCATGTTCAACTCCACAGCTACGAAGCGATGGCCCGCCGCCGGCACCTCGAACTGATTGGTGGATGACCAGGGATCGACAGACTGCAGGAGGGTCACGGCTATGCCCGATGTAGTGGCCGTCGCGCCCACCCCCTGGGGTGTTTGGACGCCAGCTGGCGTAGGTGTACTTCCAGCTCCCGTACTTGACGGGCTGCCCGTCGGTTTCGTCAGGGCGCCACCAACAGCGACCAGCGCCAATAACGCGAGCACGACCCACGGCCAGCGACGCTTCTTCTTCAACTTGTATCCCCGAGGAGGCTCGAAGGTGTGGCTCAAATGCTGGACCTGATGGTATGCGCGGGCCGGCTGCGGCGGCAATACGGGCGCTTCGTGGCCATCTGACCCGGAACCCTTGTCTACCTTCGTGAACATGTTGATCTCCCGCTCCTGGCGGCGGTTCGAACGGGAACTCGAACCGCAGGCATACGTCTATCGACCAGCCGGTACCCCAGCTTGAAGAAATCTTGATTGCAGCGCCTCATCCCAGGCCCTCTGGCAGGCTCCTGCCGAGACCTACAGATCGGCCGCGATCGCAAACATCGCGAGCCTGAGCTGGTCGCCGTCGGAGGATGCGCCGATGACGAGGTCAGGATCGGCGATCTCTGTCGTGAACAGGTCTGAGTCGACACCGAAGTTGTTGATGTTGACGGGATCGGCGGCACCGATCACGGAACTGTTGAAGGCGTTACGGACCGAGAACTTCGAGCCGATCGTGAACCGGTCGCCGGTGCGGCCTCGATCCCCTTCGAAGCTTGCGACGGCAACGCTGACCTTGCGTGGTTCGCTGCGGGGCCCGAGCGGAATCTTGAGCGAATAGTCGGGCTTACCGATCACCGTTGCGTTGGGAGTAGTGACGGACAGGAAGCGCATCGGTGCCGACGGATCGTGGGTGACCACCACCAACGACCAACCGGCCATCCCGGCGGTGCCCTGCGCCGCTTGGATGTCGAGGACCCGGAATGTCCCGGACTTCTGGACCAGCGCGGTGACGTCGGCCGAAGCCGAGTAGATCGAATCGTCGCCCCAGGTCGAGATGTCCGATGCCTTGATGTCGTGGAACACGCCGTCGGGCGTGACGAACCGGACCTGGTTCCGCCGAGACGGGTCGGGCGTTGCGCCCGTTGTCGGCTCCAGTTTCGTGTCACCGCCCCACACCAGGAAGGCCTTGGTGACCGTGGCGTTGCCGAGAGCGAGCGTGGCCGTACTGGCGTTGAATGGCACCGCCTGGCCGACCGGCAAGTCCTGCTTGATCGTGACGTAGATCATCTTGTAGGCCTGTCGATTTGCATCGACTGCGTCGTTGTTACCGTTGTTGCCATCGTCGTCGTCGTCGTCGTCTGCTGGAGGGTTCCGGGCCGTGATGCAGTTTCGACTGGCCTTATCGTCGCAGGTCATCGAACTGTTACCGACGATCAGGACCGCGCCGCGGTCGTAGTCGGCGACCAGACTGTCGGGGATCGTGGAAACTTCGACCACGAGCGGTCCCGATGCCGGCACCGGCGCGGAACCATCGGCGCTGATCATCGGGGTGAGCGAGAAGGTCGTTGTGGTACGGCTGATCGCAAGCTTGATGTCGGCCGAGCTCCGCGCTCCGTCGGCAAGACCGGGGAGGTCGCACGCAAGTTCCGCCGGCCCCGTTACCGGTCGGCAGATCCAGTTCGGATCGTTGATGGAGGCAAAGGCGACACCCTCTGGAAGTTCGATGGTGATCTGCATCGACGTTGCAGGACCCGCTCGGACCTGACGGGATGCACCGCCGCCGGCACCGACGCCATTGGCTGCGTTGACCCGGATCAACGCCGAACCACCGGCGAACGCCTGGCCGACGAGTTCGGCACCGATGCGCGGATCAGCGAGCACGGGAGGTGCGGTTGTCGGGGGTGCGGTTGTGGCTGGAGCTGTCGTGGCTGGAGCTGTCGTGGCGGGAGCTGTCGTGGCTGGTGCGCTTGTGGCCGGCGCTGTCGTGGCAACGGTCGGCGGCGAGGTTGTGGCTGGTGCGGTGGTCGCCGGTGCCGTTGTGGCTGGAGCTGTTGTGGCTGGAGCTGTCGTGGCAACGGTCGGCGGGGAGGTTGTGGCTGGTGCGGTGGTCGCCGGTGCCGTTGTGGCATTGGTCGGCGGTGAATCGGGGGCGGTCGTGGGGGTCGTTGGCAAGGCCGGCTGCGTTACGATCGGTGGCTTGGCGACGGTC
>JANOEM010000279.1:0-1799 GCA_031413195.1 Actinomycetes bacterium | reverse complement strand
ACGACGACGTATCACACCCAACATTGGTACCCGTCAAACCCAAACTCTCCCGAACATGATGCACAAGCAACATCCGCGGCTCCACATCACTGTCATACGTGACACCATTCACCGTCACACTGATCTGCACGCTGAACCCCCCGATTCCCATCGATGGTCCGATCGCCCGAAGTAGCGATCGAACGATTTCAAGTCTGCCTCATTTTCACACCCTGGTTCGACGCGAATGTCTTGTCCGATCATCGAGCCTGCTGTACTTGACGAATGACGACGGTCGATGTCTTCGGAAACCTTCGAGGGCAGACTGCGCTCGTGACCGGTGCAGGGAGCAGAGATGGAATCGGCTTTGCGATCGCGAGAGCTCTGGCGAGCATGGATGTGACGGTCGTGATCGTGTCGACATCGGACCGGATTCACGACCGGGCGGCTGAACTGGGGTCGACCGTCACCGGGGTCGTCGCAGATCTCACCGATCCTGCAGAAGTCGACAAGGTCGTTCGAGTCGTACTCGATCGCAACGGACGGATCGACATCGTGGTCAACAACGCCGGGATGTCATCGATCGCTGTCGGCACCGACGCTGCGTTGCCCCTGCACGAACTGTCGCCTGGCCAGTGGCACGAAAGCCTCGAGCGGAACCTGACGTCAGCGTTCCTGGTCTGCCGAGCCTGCCTGCCCTCGATGCTGTCGGCTCGATACGGGCGCATCATCAACGTTGCCTCCACCAGCGGCCCGATCTCAGCGTTCGCCGACGGGAGCGCCTATGCGGCCGCCAAGGCAGGGATGGTCGGGATGACGCGCGCGCTCTCGATCGAGACGGCCTCGTCGGGCATCACTGTCAACGCAGTCGCTCCGGGATGGATCGACACGCCGTCGGTGACTGATTTCGAGCGCCGCGCCGGCGACGCGTCCCCTCTCGGTCGAAGCGGCACGCCCGTCGAGGTAGCGGCCGCGGTGGCATTCCTGGCAACGCCATCGGCTTCGTACATCACGGGTGCGATGATTGTGGTCGATGGTGGCAATGCGATCGCAGAGGACCACGCCCGTGGCTGAGGATCCGGCGGTGGCCATGAGATCAGGCACGGAGTCGGCGACTGCGCTCGTGACCGGGGGTGGTGGCGGCATCGGAGCGGCGGCCGCTCGACGTTTCATCGACGGCGGCTGGCGTGTGGCGATCGCCGACGTCGACATCGCCCGGGCGCGAAATGTCGCCCGGGCGCTCGGAGCCATGGCGCTCGCCGTGGAGTGTGATGTCACCCGCCCGGAGAGCTGTCATGCGGCGGTTCGTCAGACGTTGGCGTGGAGCGATCGCCTCGATCACGTGATCGCGGCTGCCGGGATCTGGACCGAAGGGCCGATCGATGATGTCGATGAGTTCGAGTTCGATCGCGTGATGGCGGTCAACGTGAAGGGGGTCTTCTTCACGTGCAAAGCGGCGGTCGCATCCTTGCGGGCCAGCTGCGGGTCGATGACACTCATCGCGAGCGACGCGGGCCTTCAGGCAAATCGGGGAGCATCGGTCTACTGCGCGTCGAAGGGCGCTGTCGTCCTGCTCGCCAAGACTCTCGCGCTCGACCTCGCGCCGGACGGAATCCGCGTCAACGCTGTCTGCCCCGGCGATGTACGCACGCCGATGCTGCAGTTTCAGGCCGACGAGTTCGGAGGCGGCAATCCCGATGCGTATCTGAACGATCTCCTCGCAAAGTACCCTCAGGGTCCGGCTGCCCGGTTCGTCGAGCCGTCCGAACTCGCCGATCTGCTGTGGTTCATCGCCCAACCCGGCGCAGCTCCGATCACCG
>JANOEM010000278.1:0-2267 GCA_031413195.1 Actinomycetes bacterium | reverse complement strand
GCGACCTCGCGCTCGCGGACCGGCAGGCTTGATTGCTCGTAGACCGCCTTGGTCATCGCGTGCAGGCCCGCCCCCATGTGCGGCGCCAACTGCCAGATTCGGGAGTGTTCCGTGCCTTCTCCGGCGGGAATGTCGATTCGTGCCATCACGCGCCCGCTTGTTCTGTGTGCTGAAGTTCGGTGTGTTGCGGTTCCGGGGCCTTGCAGACCGCGACTGGGATGGCACTCTGGACGGCCATGCCCGTGACGATGTCGTAGCCGCGGTTAGTGGAGACGAGACGATTGGTCGGTGCGCCGATGTCACGCACTTTGTCGTCGGTGAGCGACGAACCACCCCACGAGTGCGCCATCGACACCACGCCTGTGCGCACATCCGGCGCGGCCTCGACCACTGCCGTCAGCGAGCCACTCGGTGACGTGATCGCGATCAGGTCACCCGAGACCAGATCCAGCGACTCGACGTCGGCCGGATTCATGTATGCACTGTTGGTGGTCCCCTTCCTGGCCAAGGCGGGAAGTTCGTTACCGAGCGAGTTCAGCCGATGCTTCAGCCGGCGGCTGACGAGACGGAACGGAAAGTCGTCATTGCTGACGCCGAACGCTTCGCAAGGATCGGTCTGGGCGAACACGACGGCGAGCTCTGCCATCAGGTCCCCGGGGGCGAGCGTAAAGCGAGCAGTGCACCCCTCATCCGCCGGCTGCACGATCATCGCCTTGTCCGGGTGCACCTGCATCCGGCTGTCGCGCACCTCGTCGAGCGGCATCCGTGAGTTGGCATAGGCAAGATCGATGATCTCGTCGTCGCTCGGCCGAACATCCATCGGGGCATCGCCGCCGGCGAGCGGCAGGGCCGAGCCGAGCCGATTGGCGAGTTCCCAGAAGACCTCCCACTCGTTCAAGACGTCGCCGTCGCGATCGAGCACCGCCTCGGTGTAGTTGGTGTAGGGCGCGCGGAACCAGCGATCCATCAGGTGAGGAACGTCGGCCCGTTCGAGCGCCAGCGTGGGGGCGATGACGTAGTCGGCGAACTCGGCCGTTGCCGACATGCGATGGTCGATCACGACGAGCAACTCGAGGTCCTGCAGTGCACGCAGCGTCAGTTCCTGGTCGGGCCACGCAACAGCCGGGTTCCCGCCGTTGACGATCAACGCCCGGATCTGTCCGTCGCCTGGCTGGAGGATCTCCTCGGCCAGCGTGGCAGTGGGCATCTCGCCGCGGTGAGCGCGGAGATCGCGGATGCGGGCCGGGTGGCCGCTGGTGGAGAGCCGAGCGGCCATCACCTGCGCCCGCCGAGGGGTTTCCGGGTACAGGAAGTATCCGCTGTCCAGCCGGTCGCCTTCGCGATTGACGCGACCACAGATCGTGTTGAGCACGATCGAGAGGTGTTCGCTGAGGCTCGGGTTCGGCGCCATGTTCGGGCCGGTTCCGGTTCCGCAGGTACCGCGAGTCCCGCCGGCGAACATTCGCGCCGCAGCGAGGATGTCGCCGGCCGCGAGACCGCAGCGCTCGGCTGCGTGCTCCACCGTGAACGGCGCAACCGCGTCGGCCAGTTCCGTCAGGTCGCCGACCCACTGCTCGCAGAACTCGTGATCGATCAGATCCTCGCTCACGATGATGTTGACGATCGCTGCGAGGAGGGTGGAGTCGTGGCCGGGGCGGATCGCGAGATGGATGTCTGCCTGCGCGGCCAACTCGGTTCGACGAGGATCGACAACGATCAACTTCATCCCCCGTTCGCGCGCCTTGCGCAGCACGACGAACGGGTCGGTGCCCTGCAGGTGCCCGACCGGGCCGTAGCTCGACACCATTGGGTTGTAGCCGACCGCGAGCAACACGTCGGCCGTCGAGAAGTCGTGGTAACCGGCCTCCCAGATCCCGGCTCGGAACGGGGCGGTGCCCTTAGCAGGTTGGTCGATCGTGACGGATGTGTAGAACGACGGGGACCCGAGGCCCTGATGGAACGCCCGTGCGGCAGGCACCGCGACGGAGTTCTGGTAGCCGCCGGTTCCGGTGTAGGAGGCAACAGCACGAGGTCCGTGGGTGTCGATGATCTGGCGCAGTTGCGCCGCGATCTCGTCGAGCGCAGCAGCGCTGGTGGTCTGCTCGAACGTGCCGTCGCTCCGGCGACGAAGCGGTGCCCGCAGGCGGCCGGCCGAGTTCATCTGATCGGGGATCTGTCGGCCCTTGATGCAGGTGTACCCACCGAACAACGGATCGCCCGGCACGCCGCGAACAGCGATTGCCTTGTTGTTGCGGACGTCGATTTCG
>JANOEM010000277.1:0-8174 GCA_031413195.1 Actinomycetes bacterium | reverse complement strand
CCGTACCGTCCGGTCGCGCTGCTCGACGATGACCCCGCCAAGTCAAACGTCCGGATCGCGGGATTGCGTGTCCGGGGAACATCGGCCGATCTTCAGTCTGTGGCGCGCCACTATGGCGCTACTGCGGTCGTTCTTGCGATGCCTGCCGCCAGTTCCGAGACCCTTCGCCGATTGCATCATGCTGCTGAACGGGCCGGGCTCGAGACACTCGTCCTGCCGCCTGTGCAACGCCTCGTCGGTGCTGGCACGACATCGGAGATCACCCGCTACAACGAAGAAGACGTGCTCCGCCGGCGTGTCGTCGACATCGATCTCGCCGCAGTCCGCTCGCTCGTCGATGGCCGGTGTGTGCTGGTCACCGGTGCAGGAGGCTCGATCGGTTCAGAACTCGTTCGTCAGCTCGCGAAGCTCGAGCCCCGCCGGCTGGTGCTGTTGGACCACGACGATTCGTTGCTCCACGCGACCTTCGAATCCATTCGCGACGATGCGCCGGGGATTGTCGCCGTCCTGGCCGACATTCGCGATCCGCAAAGGCTGGACGAGATTTTTCGGGCTCAGGCGCCCGACCTCGTGTTCCATGCTGCTGCCCTCAAACATGTGCCCGTCCTCGAAGGCGCGCCAGCCGAAGGCTGGAAGACCAACGTGATCGGCACAGCAAACGTCCTTGCCGCAGCGCAGCAATGCGGAGCCGAACGCTTCGTCAACATCAGCACCGACAAGGCAGCCGCTCCTTCCAGCGTGCTCGGCTTCACCAAACGCATCGCCGAGCGGCTCACCGCAAGTGCCGCTGCCGCAACCGGCCGCGAGTACGTCTCAGTCCGGTTCGGCAACGTGCTCGGGTCTCGCGGCGCGGTGCTCGACACGTTCGAGCGACAAATCGCGGCTGGCGGGCCTGTCACGGTGACTCATCCCGACGTCACCCGTTACTTCATGGTCGTGCGCGAGGCCGTACGGCTCACATTGCAGGCGGCCGCGATCGGGGTCGGTGGTGAGGTCTTGGTACTCGACATGGGTACTCCGGTGCGGATCGTCGACGTCGCTCGCCAACTGATCGAGCAGCGCGGGGGTGGGATCGAGATCAGGTTCACCGGCCTGCGGCCGGGCGAAAAGATGCACGAGGCGTTGCTCGCCCCGGGTGAGCACCCCGATCGCAGGATCCACCCGATGATCGATCACGTGGCTGTCGAACCGCTCGATCTCGATCTGGCGATCGATTCGTGCGCCACCGATGGCCCGATGCCCACCATCTCCGCCGACTGTCTCAGCCGGATCGCCCGGTACGGGATACCTGCCCCGAGCGTCGCCGACTACGATCATCCTGTGCTTGATGGGTCCGATGTGTTCAATTGGTCGACAGGCAACTGAGCGATGCGACGTTCGGTGTTTGCGGTGACGATTCTGATGTGTGTCGCGATCGCCACATCGTCGATCGTGCCGCTCACTCCGGTCCGTGCCGAGAACCGGATCGACAGCCGGATCGACAGCCGGATCGAGGGCGTATACCCACCGGGTTCATCCCCTTCGGTGTCCACCGACAAGCAGGTCTATCAGCCCGGCGACACGGTCGTGATCGTGTCCACAGGTTGTCCTGTCGGCAGCGTCGTGACCTTCACGATCACACCCGTGGGCGGCGGTCCATCGGTCGTTCTGTCGGCAGTCGCAGATCAAACTGGCGTCGCAACCGTGAACTACAAAGCGGCCACCACCGGTGACTACACGGTGACGGCATCGTGCGACGGCAAGACGGCGACAACATCGTTCACGGTGACCAGCGCGACCATTCCCTCGACCGGCACCGATGTCGCCGGAGTCGCGACAATCGCGACGCTTTCGGTCGTCATTGGTTTCGGGCTGTTCTTCGTGGCCAGGTTCCGCCGCCGGCCGCTTCGTTGAACCCGTCCTGATGACCGGTCCCGATCCACGGTCTCGACCCGAACTGCGCCAGATCGTGGTCGTCGGCGCATCGCTCGCCGGTGTCCGCGCGTGCGGCGGTCTGCGAGCCGCCGGGTTCGACGGCACACTCACCCTGATCGGGGCCGAGCACCATCAACCCTACGATCGTCCCCCGCTGTCGAAGAAGATTCTCTCCGGTGAATGGGAACCAGACCGGATCGCGCTGTTCCGCCCGACCGATATCGACACCTTGCAGGTCCAACTTCGTCTCGGCGTCGCCGCAACAGAACTCTCCACATCGGATCGACGGATCACGCTCGCCGATGGTTCGGTCGAGAGCTACGACGGGCTGGTCCTTGCGACCGGAGCCACGCTTCGGCGGCTTCCCGGTCAGTTGATCCACCCGTCCGTGTTCGAACTCCGCACCCTCGACGATTCGTTGGAGTTGCGCGAACGACTGGCAACGGGTGACCAACGTGTGACGGTGATCGGGGCGGGGTTCATCGGCCTCGAAGTTGCAGCCACCGCCCGACTGCTCGGCAACACGGTCACGGTGCTCGAAGGAGCGCCCGCGCCGCTGATCCGCGGACTCGGTCCGGAGATGGGTCGAGCCGTGACGGCGATCCACGCCGATCACGACGTCGTGATCCATTGCGACGTGCTGGTGCGCGACATCACGCGGTCGAACTCCGGTGCCGGCCTCGACGTGCAGATCGAGCGGGTCGGCGCGGGTTCCGAGGTGATTGCAAGCGACATCGTCGTGGTCGGTGTTGGCGTCGTGCCGGCGACCGCTTGGCTCGAAGGAAGCGGGCTGCAGTTGCGCGACGGGGTTGTGTGTGACGAGACGCTCAACGCTGGATTATCGAGCGTGTACGCGGCCGGCGACATCGCCCGGTGGCCGAATCCGCAGTTCGACGGCGAGGAGATGCGGGTCGAGCATTGGACCAACGCGGCGGAACAGGGTCTGCTCGTTGCCAAGAACATGATCGCAGTCTCTCGGGGCGAGAGTCCGCAGGCCTACAGCGCAATCCCGTTCTTTTGGAGCGAGCAGTACGGCAAGCGGATCCAGTTCATCGGCCGGGCTGCTGGCGACGACGATGTCCGCATCGTCAAGGGTTCGGTCGTCGACCGGTCCTTTCTTGCGCTGTACGGCAAGCACGGTGCGCTGCGCGGCGCACTCGCGCTGGCGATGCCGAAGCCGTTGATGCAGTGCCGTGCACTGTTGGTGGATCGCCTCTCGCTCGACGATGCCGTCGACGCGGTCGACGCGTTCACATGATTGACGTACTATCGGCCGATGGATTCGCACGTCTCGAGTCATTTGTCCGATGTCTGGTTTGCCGTGACGCCGCTGCAAGTCGTGAGTGGCAAGGGCTGCTGGGTCACTACCACTGACGGCGACGACTACCTCGACTTCGCGGCAGGCATCGCGGTCAATTCCACGGGGCACGCGCATCCCAAGGTGGCGGCCGCGATCGGGGCCCAGGCGACTCGGTTCATCCACGCTCAGGTCAACGTCTACAAACATGATCTGCTCGAACCGCTCGCAACGAAGTTGGCCGAGATCACCCCTGACGGGTTGGAGAAGTTCTTCTTCGCCAACTCCGGAGCCGAGATCACCGAGGGTGCTGTGAAGTTGGCCAAACAGGCGACCAAGCGCCCCCACGTCATCGTGTTCAGCGGCAGCTTCCACGGTCGAACCCACCTCGCGATGGCGATGACCACTTCGAAGACCGGATACCGGGCTGGGCATTCGCCGTTGCCCGCCGGAGTGTTCGTTGCGCCCTATCCCGATCCGCTGGCCGCTGATCAAGACGCCGAAGTCGCGAAGGCCCTGCTCGGCTTGGACCACCTGCTCAAGTCGATGACAGCGCCCGACGAGACTGCGGCGATGATCCTCGAGCCCGTCCTCGGTGAGGGTGGTTACATCCCGGCGCCGGCCGCATTCATCGATGGCGTGGTCGAGCGGTGCCGCTCCCACGGGATCTTGTTCATCGCCGACGAGGTGCAGAGCGGATTCGGCCGAACGGGCGAGATGTTCGCCGTGGACCACTACGGGATCGAGCCCGACATCATCTGCATGGCCAAAGGCATCGCGTCCGGGTTCCCGTTCGCAGCCCTCGGTACAACTGCCGAACTGGATGCGAAGTGGCCGAAGGGCAGCCATGGCGGTACCTATGGCGGCAACGCGATCGGATGCGCAGCGGCCCTCGCAACGATCGAGATCATGACCGATCCAGCGTTCCTGCAGAACGTGCGTGAACGCGGATCGCAACTGACGATCGGGCTGCGGGAATTGCAGCGCCACGATCCAGGCATCGTCGACGTTCGAGGTCCTGGTCTGATGATCGGTACGGAGTTCACCGATGCCACGCGCGTCGCGGCGATCCAGAAGCATTGTCTGGACGAGGGTCGGATGATCCTGATGAACGCCGGCACATACGCCACCACGCTGCGTTGGATGCCTCCGCTGGTCGTGAACGAACATGAGATCGAGATCGGTCTCGCGGCGTTCGCCTCGGCTTTGAAGGCCACCGCCTGATGGCGGCGCCGGACCCGGAACGACTCGCGGTCTGGCGATCATTGGTCACCACGAACCTGGTCCTCAACCGAGCGCTCACGCGAGCGCTCGAGGACGAGCGTGGGCTGCCGCTTCCGTGGTTCGAGGCGATGAACGCACTGCAGGTTGCCGGCGGTCGGGTTCGGGTGATGGACCTCGCCGAACACCTCGTTGCCAGCCCGTCCAGCTTGTCGAGGCAATTGAGCCGGATGGAAGACGAGGGCTACATCCGTCGCGATCGTGGACATCTCGACGATCGTCGGGCGGTCGTCGCTGTCTTGACCCGTGAAGGCCGCGAGGTCTGGCGACGGGCCAACACGACATATCTTCGGACCGCGAAGAGACTCTTCATCAATCGGTTGTCCGAAACCGATGTCGCGGCGATGCAACGAGCATTGAACAAGGTGCTCGAGTCCTGACCCGACTCGCCCGAATCGATGTCGTCGGGCAAGAATCGCATCTCGTTCATCGTCGAGAGTTGCGCGCGCACATCAGGGCCGTGCGGGGGAGGACCCATACATGGCTACTGCTGTCATCGTCGACGCCGTGCGAACCCCGCTCGGTCGTCGCAATGGTCGGCTACGGGACTGGCATCCGGTCGATCTCGCCGCAGAAACCCTGCGCGCTCTGATCGACCGCACCGGCCTCGACCCGGCGCTGGTCGATGACGTGGTCATGGGATGCGTCATGCAAGTCGGCGAGCAGGCCGCAAACATCGCTCGTAACGCGGTGCTTGCTGCTGGCTGGCCCGACACCGTGCCGGGCACCACGATCGACCGCCAGTGCGGGTCGTCCCAGCAGGCTGCGCACTTTGCTGCACAGGGTGTGATGGCCGGAGCGTACGATGTCGTTGTTGCCGCCGGGGTCGAGGTGATGACACGTGTGCCGATGGGCGCCTCGTTCATGGATGGCAAGTTCGGGTTTCCGTTCGGCCCTCGAATCAGCTCGCGCTACGCGGCTTCAGGGGGACTCGTGCCCCAGGGGATCAGTGCCGAATTGATCGCCGAGAAGTGGGACATCGGGCGCGATGAGATGGATGCCTTTGCACTGCGAAGCCAGACCAACGCCAGCCTCGCGACCAAGCAGGGCCGCTTCGATCGGGAGATCATTGCGGTGCGCGATGTCGATGGCAAGTCGATGACCATCGACGAAGGCCTCAGAGATACGACCATGGAGTCACTCGGCCGGTTGAATCCTGCGTTCCGATCGCTCGAAGACGGTGGTCGGGTCACTGCCGGCAACTCGTCCCAGATCACCGACGGTTCGGCGGCAGTCTTGATCATGAGCGAGAGCAAGGCCGTCGAACTCGGCCTCACCCCGCGAGCCCGTTTCGTCGACTTTGCTCTCGCCGGCGACGATCCGCGGTTCATGCTCACGGCGGGCATCCCCGCAACTCACAAGGTGCTCGCACGAGCAGGCCTGACCATCGACGACATCGACGTGATCGAAGTCAACGAAGCCTTCGCGTCGGTCGTGCTCGCCTGGGAGCGCGAGTTGCACCCTGACATGAACCGGGTCAACGTCAACGGTGGCGCGATCGCGTTGGGTCATCCACTCGGCTGCTCAGGGGCACGCTTGATGACGACCCTGCTCAACGAACTCGAACGCAGCGGAGGTCGATACGGCATGCAGACGATGAGCGAGGGCGGTGGGATGGCCAACGCGACGATCATCGAACGGCTGTAGCTCGAGTCTCACCGTGTGGTCCACCGTGTGGTCCAGCCGTGTCATCAACCGTGTCGTCAGGCGTCCCGGAGAGGTCGATGCTCGCTAACCTCACCTGCGTGCCAGCATTTTCCACCATTGTTTGGGTTGCATGTGGGCTCGGATTGGGCTATGTCCTGTGGAAAACCGGGATCGGGATGCTCCGCAGCATGACGTCGCCTCTGCCTGGACCTCCACCTGCCGGTGAGATGCGCAAGATCAACGTCAAGTACCGCTGCAATATCTGTGGCCTGGAGTTAAGGATGATGTTGGCACCGGACGAGGACCCGCCCCCGCCGCGTCATTGTCTCGAGGACATGGACCTGATCGCGCCGATCGAGTAGCGAATTGTTGTCCACACATTGTGGATAAACATGTTGAGGAACGACATCGATGTAATTCGAATATGTCATCCGTCACACAGAGTGACAACCGTCGCCACCGGCGCGAAACGCAGTGACCGGGTCGGGCTTTCAATGCCACTTTGTTGCGGTGTACAGCCCGGCGAGGACACATCCGAGTCCGGCAAAGACCAACCAGTTCCCGACCTGATCGTTGAGCAGGTAGCGGGCGATGATGGTCAGTGAGCCGATCACCAGCAGGGCGACCATCAGAATCGGGACCCACTTCGGGCTCTCGCGCACCGACATCGGGATCGGTGGGGTATAGCGCGACGATGCAGCGACTTCGCCCGCACGCGTGTGCCCGTGCTGGGTCGATGACGCGCTGACCGCTGTTGACCCGGATGACGGGATCTGACCGGGCTTGGTGCCCTTGGGGGTTACTCGCCCGCCGGTTTTGCGCTTAGGAGGTGCCACGAGAACGGGAGTCTACGGCAATATTCGTTTCGACACGACTGCACCGGAGCGGCAAGGCTGTACCGGTGCCACGCGTTCTCGTCCTCGACAGTTACGACAGCTTCGTCTACAACCTCGTTCAGTATCTCGGTGAACTCGGTGCCGATCCGATCGTCTACCGCAACGATGCCTTGACGGTGGACGAAGCGGTTGCCCTGCAACCCGATGCCGTGTTGTTGTCGCCGGGTCCTGGGCGACCCGAGGATGCCGGAATCCTGTGTGCCTCGATCCCGGTGTTCGCCAGACGGGGTACTCCGGTGCTGGGCGTGTGCCTCGGGCACCAGGGCATTGGTCATGTGTACGGAGGCTCTATCGTGCGCGCCCCGGAACTGATGCATGGCAAAACGAGCCTGGTTCGCCATCAGGGTCAGGGCGTCTTCTCCGAGCTCCCGATTCCGCTTCAGGCCACCCGCTATCACTCGCTCGTGATCGACCCTGACTCGATGCCCGATTGCCTCGAGGTGACGGCGCTCACCGACGACGGCATCGTGATGGGTGTGCGTCATCGGGAGCTGCCCGTCCAAGGCGTGCAGTTCCACCCGGAAAGCATCCTCACCGCCGGTGGCCACCAACTGCTGCGCAACTTCCTCGACCAGGCTGCCCAGCCCGCACGCTGACCGGCACCCCACCCGGCACCCCACCCGGCGTCCGCTGGATCAGACCGTGGCTGGAGTCGTGGTCACCGGTGGCTCGGTCGTGGTGGTCGGAGGCACCGTTGGCAGCGTGGTCGGGGCCAGTGTCGGTGCCGGTGTGGGCGGCACCGTCGGCGGGCTCGTTGGTGCAACCGTCGTTGTCGGTGCAGGCAGAGCCCGCCCGACGACGAGCGCGATCGTCGATCCGGAATCGACGAGCTGGGTCGGCGGCACGCTCTGGGACAGCACCCGCTTGTCGTTCGGACTCCCGAACGGCACATCCTGGTACGTGACCGAGGCGAGCAGACCGCGGTCCTGCAACGCTGCGGTCGCCTGAGTCTCGGTCAGCCCGTTGAGCAGCGGCACCGCGACCTGCGTCGGGCCGGTGCTGATCACCAGGGCAATGGTGCTGCCCTTGTCGACGGTCGAGTCGGCTGCCGGCTCGGTGCGGATCACGGCACCCTTCGGCACCGTGTCGTTCGGTTCATCGACGCGTGAGACGACCAGACCGAACGCGCTCGATTCGAG
>JANOEM010000276.1:0-32718 GCA_031413195.1 Actinomycetes bacterium | reverse complement strand
AGCTGCTGCCGCGCTGATTAAGGTGGTCGCCGAGAAAACCGGATACCCCGAGGAGATGCTCAACTTGGAAATGGGTTTGGATTACGATCTGGGTGTGGATTCGATCAAGCGGGTTGAAATCATGGCGGCCCTGCGCACGCTGCTGCCGGCGGCGCCAGAGATAAAGCCCGAGCATCTTGGCAACCTGCAGACTCTGAAGCAGGTGGTGGATTTTCTCGTTTCGGGGCCAACGCCTGAGGCCCCCACACCATCGAGTGCCTCCCGTACCCCCGAGGGGAAGGACGACTTTGCGCCTGAAGTATCGGAAAGCATCGCGCCGTCGCTCGGGGCGGATCGTTCGCACGAGCTCCACCGCCAGGTTATCCAGCCGGTGCGCTTGGGCAGTTCTGCTGGGCGCCGGTTGCTGGCACTGCCTTCCCAGGGGCAAATTTGGATAACGGATGACGGCTCCAAGCTCGCCGCTGAGGTCGAATTGCGGCTGAAGCACCTGGGTTATGCCGTGTACTGCGGAACTCCGGAGAAGCTGATCAGCCTGCTTGGAACCGCGCCTCCTGCGGCGCTGATTCTTTTGTGGCCGGCGACTCGGGCTGCCGATTCTTGGATGGTCGAAGCCTTCCGACTGATTCAGGTGGCGGGGCCATCGCTCCGGCGAGTCAATGGAGGCGGGATCCTGGTAACAATCTCGCGGTTGGACGGGGTTTTTGGCTTCGGCTCGCTCAATGGCAACGGCGATCCGGTTAGTGGCGGTTTGGCGGGTTTGCTGAAAACGGCACGGCATGAATGGCCGGAGGTTCATTGCAAGGCGATCGATCTCAACGCCGAACTCCGGCAGGGCCGCGAGGTGGCGGATGCTATTGTCGAGGAGATGTTCCGCGCGGGGCCGGTGGAAGTTGGCCTGTCCGCCGGCGAGCGGTTCGGTTTGGACACCGAAGGTGAACCCTGACCGAGCGTCGCGCCAACCGCTGCAGCGATTGCGAGTATCGGGATGAATCGGCGAGCCGGTACGACCAGAACCAGGACCAGGGTCACAGCGGTGGCGAGCACAGACGTCGCCACGAGCCACAGCGTGGCTTCCGGCTTCGGCATCCATGTGACCTCGACCATCGCAGCAACGGTTCGTCCATCGATGCGCATGTCGACCTGGTCTGCGTGGACGAGCTGTTCGACGTCCGGCTCAGCGGTGACGGATTCGGGAGGGATCGAACTCATCCAATGGGTCCGGTGATCGTGCCAGCGGACCGAGTCACCGGTCGAGATCCGAATCCACGACGGCTCCGAGGCCGCGGTGACCCCCGAAGGCGGTTGCGTTGCGGCGAAGCGGTCCGCGTTCAGATAGTGGGCAGGCGAATTGACGTTCTCCCAAACCCCATCGGAGTCGAGTCGTAGATACGGCTCGCCCTCGTAGCCGAGCACCAACACCTCGGCCGCTTCCGTGCGGACGACCTCGACCCGGTTACCGAGCTCGACGATCCCCAGATGCATCCCGCTGGGATTGCCCAGATAGCCCGTGATCGAGATCCGGTAGTCGCTGGAATCGCCTCCGGTACCGCCGTGGGCGAGCGCAGCAGACGCCGGAACCATGGCAACGAGCACTGCGTACACGATCACCGCAAGGGCGCGGACATACCACGAAAAGGAGAGGTTCATGCTCTGATTGAGTCGCTAGCGGGGTCCGCAGAGTTCCCGCACCGTTAACCCCAGGTCAAGCGTCCGGCCGAACCCGATCGTTCAGTGCGCTGCCGACGGCATACCGGAGAGCCCGCCGGTTGCGTTGAGGCGAGCGTGAGCACGAGCAAGTGACGCAACGATTTCGGCATCGTGTTCGTGCCGTAGCGAATCTTCGGCCCGATCCTTGGCGAGCATTGCCCGCTTCCGATCGATCTGGTCGGAAAGTTCTGCGACGTCGGACAGCAGGTTGACCTTGTTGTTGCTGACCTCGACAAATCCGCCGTGCACGGCAACATCGGTGATGGTGCCATCGGCGAGGTAGATCCGAGTGTGGTTCTCGGTCAACGCACCCAAAAAGGGCGCGTGTCCCGGCAGGAACGCGATCTCGCCGGTGCCCAAGATGCGGGTGATGACCTGAGTGGCCTCACCGGTGAAGAGGACCTTCTCCGGCGAGACGAGACTGACGGTCATCGTCGCGTCGGCCATGATCAGGCTGCGCCTTCTTGCAGCGCCTTGGCCTTCGCGAGTACCTGCTCGACTCCACCGACGTTGAGGAATGCCTGCTCAGGAACCTCGTCGAGTTCACCCTTGACGATCGCTTCGAAACTCTCGACGGTCTCCAGCACCGGCACCGTTTCGCCGCTGACACCGGTGAAGACTTCGGCCACGTAGAACGGCTGGCTGAGGAAGCGCTGCACCTTGCGGGCACGAGACACAGTGAGGCGGTCCTCCTCGGACAGTTCGTCGAGACCGAGAATCGCGATGATGTCCTGCAGTTCCTTGTACCGCTGAAGGATCTCCTGCACGCTTCGAGCGACGTTGTAGTGCCGGTCACCGACGACTTCGGGTTGCAAGATGGTCGACGTCGATGCCAGCGGGTCAACTGCTGGGTAGATGCCCAACGACGCGATCTGGCGGCTGAGCTCGGTGGTTGCGTCGAGGAAGGTGAACGTGGTGAATGGCGCTGGATCGGTGTAGTCGTCGGCGGGCACGTACACGGCTTGCAACGAGGTGATCGAGCGACCACGGGTCGAGGTGATCCGCTCCTGCAGTTGGCCCATCTCGTCGGCGAGGGTCGGCTGGTAACCCACTGCCGACGGCATCCGTCCGAGCAACGTGGACACCTCGGATCCTGCCTGCACGAAGCGGAAGATGTTGTCCACGAACAACAGCACGTCCTGGTTCTGCACGTCGCGGAAGTACTCAGCCATCGTCAGTGCCGACAACGCAACACGCAGGCGCACGCCAGGCGGCTCGTCCATCTGACCGAAGACCAACGCAGCCTTCTCGAACACACCCGACTCTTCCATCTCCAGCTTGAGGTCGGTGCCCTCACGGGTGCGTTCGCCAACGCCGGCGAACACCGAGACACCGCCGTGGTTCTGCGCCACGCGACGGATCATCTCGGTGATGAGCACGGTCTTGCCGACACCGGCGCCACCGAAAAGGCCGATCTTGCCGCCCGCAACGTACGGCGTGAGCAAGTCGATGACCTTGATTCCGGTTTCGAACAGACGCTTCGAGGGCTCGAGCGCATCGAAGTCGGGGGCGGGACGATGGATGTCCCAGCGCTCGACGTCGGCGAAGTCACTGTTGTCGGCGTCGAGCACTTCGCCCCATGCGTTCCACACGTGACCAAGTGTGCGGTCGCCGACGGGCACGTTGATGCCACGACCGGTGTTACGCACTGGGGTACCGCGAACTAGACCGTCGGTCGGCTTGAGGCACACTGCGCGCACGCGACCGCTGCCGAGCTGCTGGGCCACCTCGGCCAGCACCTTGATCTCGTCGCCGTCCACCGAGATCGTGAACTCGACGGCGTGGTTCAGTTCGGGCAGTGCGCCACGAGGGAACTCGACGTCGATCACCGGCCCGGCAATAGCGACGACGCGGCCTTCCTTGCGATCTGTTTCAGTCATGGTCATGGCTGTGGGTCCTCAGTCTTTCTTCGTCTCTACAGAATTGTCAGTTGCCGTCGACGGCATGGGCCGATGCCCACGCTGCCTGCGGCCAGCCGTCATTGTCGAATTGGTCGGTCAACGGGGCTTCGAGTTCGATGTATCTGGTCGCTTCCTTGCCGCTGCCGAGTGCCTCGGCGCCGCTCACGATTTCCATGATCTCGGTCGTGATGCTGTCCTGGCGGGCGCGGTTCATGATCCGGGCCAGGTTCTTGATCAGTTCCTCGGCGTTGTCGGTCGCGCTCTTCATCGCGCGTTGCTTGGCGGCGTACTCGCTGGCAGCGGCGTTGAGCAGCGCGGCGTAGATCCGGGCCTCGACATAGCGGGGTAGCAACGTGTCGAGAATCGTGGTCGGATCCGGCTCGAACTCATAGTCGCCGGCAGGCCCACCGTCGGCTGTGCCGGCCTTGCCGTCGCCGCCTTGGACGGTGGTCGAATCCAAGGGAACGAGAGGTCGAAGCACAACCTCTTGGGTGCCGGTGGAGACGAAGCGGGTGTACACGAGTTCGACTCGGTCGACATCGCCGTCGAGGAACATCTTGACGACCAACTGGCCGATCTCGCGAGCGTGGTCGTAGGTGGGGCTGTCGCTGAACCCGGCGAAGGTTGCCGCCCTGTTGTACCCGCGGAAGCGGAAGTAGCTGTCAGGTTTGCGGCCAACGGCGACGATCGAATAACCCCGTCCGGCGAGGACATCGGCTTTGATCTCGCCCTCGGCCGCACGCTGGATCCCCGCGTTGTACCCACCACACAGACCACGGTCGGCCCCGATGACCACGTAACACGTGTTCGTGACCTCGTTGCGACCGGTCAGCAACGGTGAGCTGGATCCCGCTCCCGCAGCAGCCAGATCTTTCACGACCTCTGTGATCAATTCGCTGTATGGCACAGCAGCCTGGACCCGTTGCTGGGCCTTGACGATGCGAGACGCAGCGATGAGTTCCATGGCGCGCGTGATCTTCTTCGTTGCCTGGACGCTACGAATGCGTCCCCGAAGAATGCGCTCCTGACCTCCAGCCATGACTACTCCGTTGCCAGTGTCTTGTTGCTGTGCGCGGGGCCGACCTCGTGGGCGTCGACGTGTGCGGGATCGACGGCGCGTCCGGCGGCATCTGCTGTCGCCGACACGAACTGCTCCTTGAACGCCGCGATCAGATCGCCGAGCTCTGCGGGCACGTCGGCCTTGGGGTTGCCGCGCATCCCTGCCAGGACTCCGGCGTGGCGGTTGCGCATGAAGTCGAGCACGCCGGTCTCGAACGCGCGGACCTGGTTGACCGGCAGATCATCGAGGTAGCCCTTGGTTCCTGCGAAGACGACCACGACCTGTTCCTCGACGGGCATCGGACTGTTCAGCGGTTGCTTCAACAGTTCGACGAGCCGGTACCCACGCTCGAGCTGGGCCTTGGAGATCGCGTCGAGTTCGGAGCCGAAGGTCGCGAACGCCTCCAGCTCACGGAACTGGGCGAGGTCCAGCTTCAAGGTGCCGCTGACGCTCTTCATCGCCTTGATCTGGGCCGCTCCACCAACGCGCGACACCGAGATTCCGACGTCGACCGCCGGGCGGATACCGGACTTGAACAAGTTGTCCTGCAGATACACCTGGCCGTCGGTGATCGAGATCACGTTGGTCGGAATGTACGCTGACACGTCGCCGGCCTTGGTCTCGATGACAGGCAACGCAGTCAGCGAACCTGCGCCGAGCTCGTCGCTGAGCTTGGCAGCGCGTTCGAGGAGGCGGCTGTGAAGGTAGAAGACGTCTCCTGGGTAGGCCTCACGACCGGGCGGGCGCCGCAACAGCAGCGACACCTGGCGGTAGGCCTCGGCCTGCTTGGACAGGTCGTCATACACGATGAGCGCGTGTTCGCCGTTCTCCATCCAGTGCTGTCCGATCGCGCAGCCTGCATACGGAGCGAGATACTTGAACGGCGCCGGGTACGAGGCCGGCGCGGCGACCACGACGGTGTACTCGAGCGCACCGTACTGACGCAAAGTTTCGACGGTCTGAGCGACGGTCGAACCCTTCTGACCGATCGCGACGTAGATGCACTTCACACCGAGCCCGCGTTGGTTGATGATCGCGTCGATCGCAACCGTGGTCTTGCCGGTCTTGCGGTCGCCGATGATGAGCTGGCGCTGGCCACGGCCGATCGGCGTCATTGCGTCGATCGACTTGATCCCGGTCTGCAACGGCTCGTGCACGGGCTTGCGACCCATGATTCCGGGTGCCTGGATCTCGACTCGGCGAGGGATACCCCCGATGATGTCACCCTTGCCGTCGATCGGCTGCCCGAGCGCATTGATCACTCTGCCGAGCATTGCGTCGCCGACGTTGATCGAAAAGATCCGGCCGGTCGCTTTGACCGGCTGGCCTTCCTCGATTGCGTCGGTGTCGCCGAGGACAACTGCTCCGATCGAGTTTTCGTCGAGGTTCAACGCCAGCCCTACCGACCCGTCGGCGAACTCGAGCAACTCGTTGACACCGCAGTCGGGTAGGCCCGAGACGCGGGCGATACCGTCACCGACTTCGGTGATCCGACCGACCGTGCGTGCTTCGAGCGATGGCTCGAAACCTTCCAGGTTCTTCTTGAGGGCTGCGGCGATGTCGCCGGCGCTGAGTGTGAGCTCTGCCATGTCGTTTCCGTTTCCTATCGTTTTACTGCGGCGGCTCTAGAGCCGGGCCTTCAACTGGTCGAGGCGGGTACGAACGGTGCCGTCGATGACGGTGTCGCCCACCGTGGCGATGATTCCCCCGAGCACGGAGGGATCAACGACCACCTTGAGATTCACTTGCTTGCCGGTGGCGTTGGCGAGAGCTGCGGCAAGGCGGGCCTGCTGATCGTCGGTCAGGACAACGGCCGTGCGCACCTCTGCGACTTCGAGGTTCTTCGAGCTGCTCGCGCGAGCGACCAACACGTCGATGATTGCGGGGAGATCGCGGCCACGGCCGGAGCCGACAACCATGCTGACCAACTGGGTCGTGGTCGAAGTGGCCTTGCCGCCGAGGAGATCCTCGACGATCGCCTGCCGTTTCGCTGCGGGGATCATGTCGTCGGTCAGTGCATTACGCAATGCGTCGCTGCTCTCGTAGCTGCGCGCAAAGCGGAACAGTTCGTCTTCGACCTCGTCCAACGAACCCTCTGCGCGAGCGATCTCGAACAGCGCCTTCGCGTACCCCTCGATACGTGGATCGCTCATGCGGACGCACCAACTTTCTGGATGAAGGCCTCGATCAGTTCCTGCTGGGTGGCATCGTCGATCGACTCTGCGACTGCGCGGTCGGCGGCCGTGCTGGACAGCCGTGCAATCTCGGCACGCAATTCGTCGGAACCGCGGGTCCGAGCAGTTGCGATGTCCGCCACGGCACGAGCCTGCAGTTCGGCGATTTCGTCGTCGAGGCGAGCATGGAAATCGGTGACCATCGCCTCTGCCTGGACATCAGCTTCTGCGAGCAGGCGTGCCCGTTCGGCCTCGATGTCACCCTTGGCCTGGCGAATGTCGGTCGCCTCCGTCGCCGCAGAGGCCTTGTCGGCTGCGGCATCGTCGAGTTGCTTCTGAATCCTCGCGGTACGAGCGGCGAAGCTCTTGGTGATCGGCGGGCCGCCGAACTTGACGAGCAACGCGAAGATGATCAGCGAAGCCAAACCGCCATAGATGATTTCCGCGATCTCGGGCCACAGTGCACTGTGCGTGACGATGCCTTCGGAGTCGACGTAGACGTCATCGCCTTCGGCGACGAACCATCCGAGTGTGAGCAATGCGTTCATTGGTTTGCCCCCGCATTCATCACGTCGTTGACGACTCGGTTGACGACATCCGAGCTCGGCGCTTTTCCGACAGCCAACCGGATCGCGCTGGACGACACGTCGGCGACGGCAGCCTGGACCTGGTCCTGCACCGCAAGGCGGGCTGCTTCGTTGTCGGCAGCGGCGGCTGCACGCCGATCCGCGATCTCGGCGTTGACGGTTGCGATGCGCGCCGTGCGCTGGGACTCGAGTTCCTGGCGGGCCCGATCGATCCGACCGGCGGCTTCGGCCTTCACCGAGGCGAGTTGGGCCTGGTAATCGGCGACCTCGGATTGTGCCGCAAGACGAGTTGCGTCTGCCTGCTCGTGGTCATCGCGGATACCGGAGTAGCGATCGTCCATCCCCCGCTTCAGGCGTGGGAATGCGACGTAACGCATGATCAGGGCGAGGACGATGAACGCACCAGCCCCCCACACGACCTCTTTGAGTTCGGGCACGATCGGGTTGGGACCGGGGGCCGCTAACTCGACGGGAACGGCGACGACCCCATCGGTGGCAACCAGTCCGTCGGTCGTGAGCGTGGCACCGTCGGGGATCTCCGCGGTAACCTCGGCTCCGCCGATCGGCACGATACCGACGGTTGTGTTTGTCTCTTGTTCAGGTGTGGTGGGCGGAACGGTGCGAACGTACACCGTGAATGCTTCACCAACCTGGGTGACGACTGCTGTCAGCACGTCATCTCCTTGTGGGAGTGGGTGGACGGATGGACTCAGAGACCGATGAGGATGAAGACCACGAAGCCAATGAGGGCCAGGGCTTCGGTGAACGCAATGCCGAGGAACATGGTGGTTCTCACCATGCCGGCTGCTTCTGGTTGACGGGCCATGGCTTCGACGGACTTGCCGACGAGGTAACCAATTCCGATGCCTGGTCCGATCGCTGCAAGCCCGTAGGCAAAGCCAGCGCTGCTGGCGGCAGCGGTGGCCTTTTGCTCTTCGGGTGTGCCGAGTGCGACGAGGTGGCTGAAAGCTTCCATGTGATTCAATTCTCCTGTGTTGTGCTCTCTGTAGGGAGACCTGGGTGAGTGCCCGACAAGTCGGACTCGATGATTGGTAGAGGGTGACGCGAGCCGGGGCTCAGTGCGCTTCTTCGGCGTGACCCTCGAGCGAGGTGTTGATGTAGACCGCGGTGAGGATCGCGAAGATGTAGGCCTGCAAGAAACCCACCAAGACTTCGAAGCCGGTCAAAAAGACCAGCATGAAGAACGGCAGGATGCCACCGATGTTGAGGAACGGTTGAAAGGTCTCTGCCTGGAACATCGCCTCGCTGAGCAGCGCAAACGTGACGAGCAGGATGTGGCCGGCAAGCATGTTTGCGAAGAGTCGGACGGTCAGCGACAGCGGGCGAACGATGATGGTCGAGAAGAACTCGATGATGCCGACGAGCGGCTTCAATGCGATCGGCACGCCGGGAGGCCACAGGAGATGACCGAAGTATGCGCCTTTTTGGTGCTTCAACCCGGTGCCGATGAAGACCACCCAGACCAGCAGCGACAAGAACAATGGGATCGCAATACGAGCCGTTGCGGGCATCTGGAAGATCGGGATGATACCCGGCACGTTGCACAGGTAGATGAAGATGAACAAGCTGAGCAGGAACGGGGTCCACTTCAGCCCCTTCTTGCCCATCGTCTGCATCACAACGCTCTCTTCGATGAACTCGACCAGGATCTCGGCAAGGTTGCGGATGCCCTTCGGGGCAACCTTGCTGTCTTTCCTGCCGGCCAACAAGAAGACGGCCGAACCAATGATCGTGGCCAGGACCCCAATCAGGGCGACCTTGTTGAACGTAGGAAAGAAGTCCTGCCAACGGAGGATTTCGTTGATCTTTGGGAATTCGAGACCGAGCACAGTTTTTCCGTTCTAGGTTCTTGACAGCTGTCAGGTTGAGCGGTTCAGTTCGAGCGGGTTGGCTTGAGGCCGGGGAATGCGAGCGATGCGGCAACGTATTTGAGTTCCCAGCCGAGAAGGCCGAGGTGGGTCACGATGACCGTCAGACCGAGAGCAGGACGAGACATCCAACTCGCGTCTTTGACCAGAACGAATGCGAGGAGCACCAGCCCGAGCCGGACGAGATACCCGAAGAGGATGGCACCCATCATCAGTCCGAGCGAAATTCTGGCGGTGAATGCGATCAATCCAGCTGCGATCGCGAAGTTCACGAGCACGATCGCGATGCCATAAGCGGACGACCACGCCCCGTTGATGCCCCAGATGACCCCGCAGATCGCAATGAGCACGGGGGCGACGATCAGACCTCGCCGGATCATGTCGCGGGAGATCTCGACTTCGGGTGCCGCACCGTCAAGGCGGGTGGTGATCGGTGACGGGGTGTCGGTCATCACGATATGTGGGCCTTGTCCGTCGGGCCGCCGGGGGAAGCCTTACTGGCGGAAGCCCTACTGGCGGAAGCCCTACCGGGGGAAGCCTTACCGGGGGAAGCCTTACCGGGACGAGCGGTGCCCGTGGTGTTGAGCAGACGTTCGGCTTCGTGCTGCTTCATCCTGGCGTCGTAGCCGTACCACATGCTTGCGAACTGACCGACGAGCGACAAGACCACGAAGACGATCATGAACAGCGGCTTGGTGTCGAACCACCGGTCGAACAAGTAGCCCAGTCCGAGGAAGGCGAGCACCACGATCGCAAACTCCATGCCCCGACCGAGACCGTCGTCGGCCTTTGCGGTCGCCTTGGACCGGGAGGTGATGCGCTTGGTCGGGAGAAAGTCCATAGAGTTGCCGGACGAACGACAAGAACGGCGACGGCGATGTCGCAGAGCTTGTGAACGCGGGAACAATCTAGCGGGTCACGTCCGCCTTCTCAAATTCGCGGGCGAAGGAAACCAACAGAAATCGCCGCCCGAAACGCCGCCAGGAAACGGGTCACGAGTCCATCGGCTGATCGTTCGATGTGCCGACGCCGACACTGCCATCTTCGGAGCCGAGATCGGGTCCCTCGGCATCCGGTTGGCGGTTCTTCGCACGGTCGACCCGGTTCCGACGCACCTCGGGATGCAAGACGGTGAACAACCCCAGCCCCAAAGCCAGGACGCCGACCACCGCGAGCGAGAAGCCGCTGGTGGTGTAAACCGGGTACAGCACGAAACCCGAGAGCAACGCGGTCCACAGCCACAGGATCAGCACACTGCGGCGTTGGCCATGACCGAGGTTCATCAACCGATGGTGCAGATGGCCCTTGTCGGCAGTCGCAAGCCCCTGACGTCTGCTCGCTCGCCGGACGATTGCGAACAGTGTGTCCAGAATCGGTACGCCGAGAATGATCAACGGGATCAACAACGGCGCGAAGAAGAAGTAGGACTGCCCGAAGAACTCCTGGCTCGGATCGGCGCGGCCGCCGACGACACTGGTCGAGCTTGCCATCAGCAGGCCGAGCAGCAACGCACCACCGTCGCCCATGAAGATCTTGGCCGGATTGAAGTTGTGGGGCAGGAAGCCAACGCAGATACCGACGGTGATGATCAAGATCAGCGGTCCGATGTTCGGCGTCGTGAGCTTGTTGTTCGCCTCCAACTCGCGACTGTAGAGAAAGAACGCGCCTGCTCCGATCGCCACGATTCCTGCCGCAAGGCCGTCGAGGCCGTCGATCAGGTTGATCGCTTGACTCATCCCCAACAGCCAAACGATGGTGACGAGCGGTATCCATTCGCTCGCCACCGCGTAAATGTCGACAAGGGGGAGCCGGAAGAAGTACATCGTCACGCCATGCCACACAAGGACCAGGCCGGCCAACACGGTGCCCGCAACCTTGGCCGGTGCAGAGATCTCGCGGACGTCATCGAGCAGGCCCACCAAGAACATGATGGTTGCCGCAATCAGCACGCCTCGAGGCTCAGAGTTGCGTGCGTACAGCGAGTCGAATCCGTCCATCAATCGACTCAGGGCGAGCGCGACGACGAAACCGACGAACATCGCGATTCCTCCGACATCGGGTGTCGTCACCGTGTGGACCCGTCGCTCGTCAGGCGCGACCACCCAACCAACACGGTTGGCAAACTTGATCACGACGGGGGTCGCCACGAACGTGATCGCCGCAGCGGAGCCGCCGACGATCAGGTATTGGGCGGTATCAGGCACGTCCATCACCCTAAACGACGGTCGCCGTCGTGTCAGGGGTAGACCGGCTCAGGAGTAGACGGGGAACTTCGCACAGAGATTGGCGACCCGCTGCCGGACGTCGGCCAGAACATCACTCTGGTCTCGGCCACGCAACGCTGTTGCGATCAACTCGGCGATCTCGACCATCTCGGTTTGGCCCATTCCCTGGGTCGTCACGCTCGGGGTCCCGATCCGGACGCCACTGGTGACGAACGGGCTCCGTGGATCATTCGGGATGGTGTTCTTGTTCAGGGTGATGCCGGCCTCGTCGAGCACTGTCTGGGCGACCTTGCCGGTCAGGTCGGTGTCGAACGGCGTGAGATCGACGACCATCAGGTGGATGTCGGTACCGCCGCTGACGAGCCGAAAACCCTGGTGGGCCAGGGCCTCGGCCAGGGCTGACGCATTTGCAACGATCTGATGGGCGTAGGTGGCGAAGCTGGGGTGCATCGCTTCTTTGAACGCGACGGCCTTGCCTGCGATCGCGTGCTCGAGCGGACCGCCCTGGCTACCGGGGAAGACGGCCTTGTCGATCTTGGCAGCGTGTTCGGCCTTGCTGAGGATGCATCCACCACGCGGGCCGCGGAGTGTCTTGTGGGTCGTGAAAGTGACGACATCGGCGACCGGGACGGGATTCGCGTGCGCGCCACCTGCAACCAACCCGGCGAGATGAGCGATGTCGAACATCAACAGCGCCCCGACCTCGTCGGCAACGCTCTTGAAGATGTCGGGATCGATCCGGCGCGGATAGCTGGTGGTGCCCGCGACGATCATCTTCGGCCGGTGCTGCAACGCCAGGTCGCGCATCGCTTCGTAGTCGATTCGTTCGTCGCTCGGGTCCACCTTGTAGGACACGAAGTCGTAGAAGATGCCACTGGCATTGACCGGTGAACCGTGGGTGAGGTGGCCGCCGTGGTCGAGGCTGAGGCCCATGATCGTGTCACCAGGCTCCAAGAGACCGAGATAGACCGCCATGTTCGCGCTGGCGCCGCTGTGTGGCTGAACGTTGGCGTGTTCGGCGCCGAAGAGTTCTTTGACCCGCGAGATCGCGAGCGACTCGATGTCATCGACGACTGCATTTCCGCCGTAGTACCGCTTGCCCGGGTAGCCCTCGGAGTACTTGTTGGTCAACACCGACCCCGTTGCACGCATCACCGCCGGCGAGGTGAAGTTCTCGCTTGCGATCAGCTGGAGCCCGGTCGACTGGCGCACGAGCTCGCTTTCGATGAGTTCGAAGACTTCGTCGGTGGGTTCGAGATCGGATGGCCAAGGCATGGGGGCTCGCTTCGTGCTGGAGATGTGTGCTGGACAGATGTGTGCTTCAGGTCTTGCGGAACAGTTCGAGTTCGGCCTGCTCGATCGCCGAGATCTGGTCGACCCTGTGCTGGTGACGGCCACCTTCGAATGCTGTGGAGAGAAAGGTCGTCAGGATCTCGTCGGCCAATCCCTCCCCGACCACACGGCCACCGATGCTCAAGACGTTGGCGTCGTTGTGTTGGCGGGCCATTCGAGCCGTGTACAGGTCATTACACAGTGCGGCCCGAACCCCGCGCACCTTGTTGGCGGCCAATTGCTCGCCCTGGCCACTGCCACCAATGACGATTCCGAAATCGGCTTCGCCGTCACGAACCGCTCGTCCGACAGCGGCACAGATCTGCGGATAGTCGACGCTTTCAGTGCTGTCCGTACCGAGATCGGTGACCTCGACCCCCGTTGCACTCAGGACCTCGATGAAGTGCTGCTTGAGCAGATAGCCGGCATGGTCGGAGCCGATCGCGATTCGTGACACATGACGAGTGTAGATCCACACTTCGCACTCGCTCCAAAGGGCGGGTCGGCCCTATCCTCGGCCCCTATGTCGCTCGACCCTCGCACTCCCATCCTGATCGGAGGTGGACAGTATGCGCATCGTGCCGCAACAGTCGCCGAGGGACTCGATCCTGTTTCGTTGATGGCCGAGGCCGTCCGCCGAGCGGTCAACGATGCCGGACTGGCCGCAGTCCCCAACCCGGACGCGATCGCCGTCGTCTCGTTGCTGAGCTGGAGGTACGGTGATCCGGCATTCGTTCTCGGCGAGCAACTGGGCCTCTCTCCTCGATCCACCATCATCACGACCAATGGCGGGAACAGCCCGCAGAGCCTGGTGAACAAGACCGCCCTGCAGATCCAGGCCGGGGAAGCTGACCTGATGATCCTCGCCGGCGGCGAAGCGTCGCGGACAAAGGCGCGGTCTCGCAAGCAGGGCCTCGACCTCGGCTGGCCGTCGGCGCCGCCCGACCAACACCCGATCATCAGCGGCGAGAACCTCGACATGAGTCTCAAGGCCGAACAACGGCACGGCATCTACATGCCGGTGCAGGTGTACCCGATGTTCGAGACGGCCATCCGTGCCGCAGCAGGGCGATCGGTCGACGAGCAGCACCGGCTGTCGAGTGAGCTTTGGTCGCGGTTCAGCGAGGTCGCTGCGACCAATCCGAACGCGTGGTCGCAGACAGCTCGAACCCCGGACGAGATCGGCACCACCTCGGCAAGCAATCGGATGATCAGTTTTCCGTACCCGAAATCGATGAACTCGAACATGGATGTCGACATGGGCGCAGCGTTGATCATGTGCAGTGTCGAGAAAGCGGAAGCCCTCGGGGTCGGACGAGATCGATGGGTCTTCATCCACTCCGGAACCGATTGCCACGAGCATGCGTTCATGTCAAACCGGTGGACGTTCTCACAAACTCCCGCCGTCCAGTTGGGCGGCAAGCTGGCGTTGGATCTCGCGGGGCTCGGAATTGACGACATCGACATGGTCGACCTGTACAGCTGCTTCCCCTCCGCGGTCCAACTCGGGGCTCAGTCGTTGGGACTCGCCCTCGATCGCCAACTGACCCGGACGGGGGGACTGTCCTTCGCCGGAGGACCATGGAACAACTACGTGATGCACGCGATTGCGACGATGATGAACGATCTCCGCAGCGCACCGGGGACATCCGGACTGATCTGGGGCAACGGGGGATTCGCGACCAAGCACGCGTTCGGGGTCTACGGAACGAACCCACCGCAGGACGGATTCCGCCACGGTTGCCCCCAGGACGAAATCGACGCGATGCCGCGACGCGAACTGGCCGAGACGGAGGACGCCGTCGGGCCAGTGACGATCGAGGCCTACACGATCCTGCACGATCGCGACGGCAACCCGGAGACGATCTACTCAGCCTGTTTGCTGGCCGATGGTCGCCGGGCCTGGGGGTCCTCCAAGGACCCCGTGCTTGCCGCCGAGATGTGCGTCGGTGAGTGGGTCGGCCGCGACGCACGCCTCGATGCCGATGGCTGTCTGACATGCTGATCGACATGAACGCTGGCATGGCTGCGCGCCGAGTACCGATCATCCTCGACTGCGATCCGGGGCACGACGATGCGATCGCAATCGTGGTCGCGGCTGCACATACCGAGCTGCTCGGGATCACCACGGTCGCGGGCAATGCGCCGCTGCGTCTCACCACCCGGAACGCGTTGATCATGACGGATCTGCTCGGCTTGGATACGCCTGTCCACAGCGGCGCGAACCGCCCATTGGTGGCGCCGCAACGCGACGCCGGCTACGTGCACGGCGCAAGCGGTCTCGACGGCGCTGACCTCCCCGAACCAACGCGCAACCCGGACAGCGACCGCGCCGTCGACTTCATCATCGACACCTGTCGCGCCAAAGAGGGAGTGTGGCTCGTGCCGACGGGCCCGTTGACCAACATCGCGCTGGCACTGCGATCGGCGCCAGATCTCGCCGACCGGATCGCGGGCATCTCACTGATGGGTGGGGGCACGTTCGGAAACCGGACCGCGACCGCCGAGTACAACATCTGGGCCGACCCCGAAGCCGCAGCGATCGTGTTCGACTACTGCGGACCGCTGATCATGGCCGGCCTCGATCTGACCCATCAGTTCCAGGCAACACCCGAACGGATCGAGCTCGTGCGGGCCCTCCCAGGTCGGCTGGCCGGCCTGCTCGCCGACCTGTTCGTGTTCTTCAGCAGTAACTACGTCGAGCGTCACGACCACATGCGCGGCGCTGCCGTTCACGATCCATGTGCGGTCATGGCACTCACCCATCCGCATCTGTTCCAGCGTGTGCAGCGACACGTCACGATCGAGACTCACGGCACCCACACCCGCGGGATGACCGTGATCGACCAACGCCGACTGCTCGAGCGTCCAACCCCCAACTGCGAAGTTCTCTCCGAACTCGACTCCGACGCCGCCTTCGACGTCATCGTGCAAGCCATCGCCGCGTTCTCCCGATGAGCGAACTGACATTCCCCCGCCAATACGCCCGCACCCAACGCCTGACCCTCGGCGAGCCGCGCAACGTCACGGTCTCGCCGGACGGACGACGGGTGGTGTTCTGCCGCAGCGCCGCCGGCGACGATCCCATGAACTGTCTGTGGGTGCTCGACGTGATGACCGGCGAGGAGCGCCTGGTTGCTGATCCGCGGCGGCTGCTCACGCAGCCCGACGGCGATGATGACGCGAGCGATGATGACGCGAGCGATGATGCGATACCAGCGGAGGAGCGTGCGCGCAGAGAGCGCACCCGCGAGGGTGCCGGCGGCATCGTCTCGTACTCGACGGATGCGGCGGCGGCGGTCGTCGCGTTCGCTTTGGCAGGACGGCTCTTCGTTGCGGGGCTGCTCAGCGGGGCGGCCCGTGAGCTTGCCGTGCAGGGACCGGTCTTCGACCCTCGCCCCGATCCAATGGCCAAGCGCGTCGCGTATGTCAGCGGGCCCACGCTGCGCATCGGTGAGCTCGACGCCAGCTCGTGGGAACTCGACGCAGTTGCAGGTTCACCGACCGTGACATGCGGAAGCGCTGAGTTCATCGCCGCCGAGGAGATGGGGCGCCAGCGCGGATACTGGTGGTCACCTGATGGCATGGCCATCGCTGTGGAACGCGCCGACGTCGCGCCCGTGCCCGTTTGGCACATCGCTGATCCGGCGCATCCGGAAGTCGAACCGACCGAGCACCGCTATCCAGCGGCAGGCACTCAAAACGCCGAGGTGTCGCTGCACGTGTCGTCGTTGAGCGGTGGAACCGTGAAGATCGAATGGGACTCCGATTCGTTTCCCTATCTCGCCGCCGTGTCGTGGCCGACGCAGGACCGGCTGCTCGTGACGGTCCAGTCGCGAGACCAAACAGATCTGTTGGTGCTGTCGGCGAATCCGATCACCGGGGAATCGACGGTGATCTTCGAAGACCACGACGACCAATGGGTCGAGCTGGTGCCAGGTGTTCCGGGGGTGCTCGCTGACGGTCAACTCGTCGTCGCTGCCGAGCGTGGCGGAGCCCGACGCTTGCTGATCGGCGACCGGATCATGTCGCCGAGCGAACTGCAGGTGCGATCCGTCATCGACATCGGCGGCGACACGGTCACGTTCATCGCCAACCCGCTCGATGACCCGACCGTGCAGCACGTGTGGGTCGGAACCATCAAGCGCCAGTCCAGCGGTGACCCCGAGGCCCAAGCCGGTGCCGGTGCGGGTGCCGAGATGGTCGAGTGGGCGCAGATCACCAGCCTCCCCGGCGTGCACAGCGCCTCGGTCGGCGGCCCGACACGGGTGATCCGGTCCGCCACCCTCGCAACGTTCGGAACCGCCACCACTGTTCAGTCCAGCATTGTGCAGTCCAGCACGCTCGGCAATCCGGAAGATGAGTCACGTGTCGAGCAGACGATCGCATCGAACGCGCAGGTGCCGCTCGTCGAGCCGAACGTCTCCATCCATCGTGTCGGTGACGACGAACTCGCCGTTGCGGTCCTGCTCCCGAACGTACCGTTCGACGGTCCCCTGCCGGTGCTACTCGATCCCTACGGTGGTCCCCATTCCCAGAGGGTGGTCAGCGCGCGAAGCGCGTACCTGTCGTCTCAGTGGTTCGCCGATCAAGGCTTCGCCGTGATCGTGATCGACGGGCGTGGCACGCCTGGCCGAGGCACCGAATGGGAACGCGCCGTCCACCACGATCTGGCAACACCGGTTCTCGACGATCAGATTCGGGCACTGGACGCAATCACAGACAAGCTTGCGCTCGACGGCGTCCACCTCGATCGAAGTCGCGTCGGCATCCGTGGCTGGAGCTTCGGTGGGTACCTCGCCGCCCTGGCCGTGCTCTCTCGACCCGACCTGTTCCATGCTGCCGTAGCAGGCGCTCCGGTCACCGAATGGCGGCTGTACGACACGCACTACACAGAGCGCTACCTGGGCGATCCGTTCACCGACAGCGCGCCCTACGACCGGTCGTCGCTGCTGCCGTTGGCTGCCCGACTGACTCGCCCACTGCTCTTGATCCACGGCCTGGCCGACGACAACGTGGTGGCAGGGCACACCCTGCGACTCTCCTCGGCCCTGCTCGAAGCCGGCAAGGCGCACGAGGTGCTTCCGCTGTGTGGGGTCACCCACATGACCCCGCAGGAGATCGTCGCCGAGAACCTACTGCTGCACCAGCTTGAGTTCCTGCGCCGGTCGTTGCGAATCGAGCAGTAGCCGGAGGACTACGTTGAGCTACGTGAATACTCGACTCGAAGACTTCTACGCCCACGTTGCCGTGAATGCAACAGAGGATCGCGAGCACGAAGCCGCCGTCGAATTGCTCCTTCTGGTGATGATCGCCGACCACCACATCACCGACGATGAACTGAACGAGATTCGCAGCATCAGTACAGAGTTCGGGTGGGAGACACCGACCTTCTCATTCGATCAGTACCTCGGGCCGGCCATGGCAATCGTCCGCCATGCAGTGTCATCGGACACGATCGAAGACTTCCTCGATTCGGTCGATGCCCGCATCGCGAGCAGCGTGCTGAGGGCATCGCTGTTCGCTGCGGCCCGCGATGTCGCGGGCGTCGACCACGAGATCGATCCGCTCGAGCAGAACCTGCTCGGCCAACTCGCCGCCCGTTTCAGCTGAAGCAAGGCGCGCTCGGCGCACGTCGCGCACGTCAGAGTCGTCGCGGCCGGCGTGCAAGCGCTGTCCGATCGAGCCCGGCGAGATCCGAACGGATCTCGACATCGCCGAACCCTTCTTCGGCCAACAAGCCGGCGACCCGCGCACCTTGCCCGGTTCCGATCTCCATCACCAGCCAGCCGTCGTCGGTCAGCCAATCTGGTGCCGCTGCAATGATCGACCGAATGTCGCGAAATCCGTCGGCACCGCCGAACAGGGCAAGCGCCGGCTCCCAATCGACGACGGACGATTCGACCGCCGGGTCCCCCTCGGCGATGTACGGCGGGTTCGCGACTACCAGATCAAGAGCGCCGCGTAGAGCGAGAGGCAAGGCGTCGAACCACGAACCGTGCACGAGTCGGACGCACGCCGCCGACCGACCGATTCCGGCAAGGTTCGCCCGCGCCACATCGAGCGCGTCGGCGGAGACATCGGCCAGCCAGATCTCCGCCGAATCAACGGGGAGTTCGGCTGCGAGCGAAAGTCCGATTGCTCCGCTGCCAGTGCCCAGGTCGGCAATCCGCAGTGGTCGTGCCTCGATCGATCTGGCAACTGTCAGCGCCGCCTCACAGACCCACTCCGTCTCCGGACGGGGAATCAGCACTCGCTGATCCACGAACAAATCGAGGCGGCGGAACTGCCAGCTGCCCAGCACGTATTGAAGCGGCTCACCCGCTTCGCGACGGATGATCATTGCATCGAGGTGGGCCACCATTCGGTGAGTGGCCGGCTGATCCAGTTCGTCCAGGAATTCGACACCATCACAACCACTCGCGGTCTCGCACATCCAACGTGCGTGGCTACGGTCGCCCAGCCGATCGGCGGTTTGCGACCACAATCGGCGCCAGGTGAGCCCGGAATCAGCGAAGACGTCAGTCATCACCGGTGGCGAGTTGCCTGGCCCGTTCGTCGGCCATCAAGGCCTCGACGACATCTGTCAGATTTCCGGCCAGCACTTCCTGGAGGCGATAGATCGTGAAGCCGATGCGGTGATCGGTGACCCGATTCTCCTTGTAGTTGTAGGTGCGGATCTTCTCGCCGCGCCCACCCGTGCCGACCTGGGACTTGCGTTCGGCGGACGCCTTGGCGTCGGCCTCTTGCTGGGCGGCTTGTAACAAACGGGCACGCAGAACGGTCATCGCACGGGCCCGGTTCTGGAGTTGGCTGCGCTCGTCCTGCATCGCGACGGCGATCCCGGTCGGCTTGTGGGTGATCCGGACCGCCGAGTCCGTCGTGTTCACGCCCTGACCTCCCGGTCCACTTGCCCGGTATACGTCGATCTGGAGGTCCTTCTCATCAATCTCGACATCGACCTCTTCGGCCTCGGCAAGGATCAGGACCGTCGCCGACGAGGTGTGGATGCGACCCTGACTCTCGGTCACCGGCACTCGTTGCACCCGGTGCGTGCCGCCCTCGAACTTCATATGTCCCCATGCCGAATCGCCGGTCATCATCAACGTGGTCTGATTGAGGCCGCCGAGATCGCTGACATCGCTGGAAAGGACCTCGATCTTCCAACCCTGCTGGGCGGCATACCCCGAGTACATGTCAAACAGGTCACGAGCGAACAGGTTTGCCTCTTCGCCGCCTTCCGCACCGCGTATCTCGACGATGACCGCCTTGCCGTCGTTGGGGTCGCGGGGAAGCAGCAACAGCCGGATCTCCTCGGCCAGACGACCGATCTCGGCTTCTGAGTGCTGCAGTTCGTCGCGCATCATCTCGCGTTCGTCGGGAGTGGCCAGCGCGAGCAGTTCGGTGGCGGCGGCCGCATCGGCGACGGCAACTCGATGCTCACGAATCAGGGTGACGATCGGGGTGAGTTCCTTGTATCGCTTGGTCTTCTGGCGCAAGATCGTGGAATCCTCGAACACCGATGGGTCCGAGAGTTCGGCCTCGACGGTGAGGAACTCGTCTTCTACGGCATCCAATCGATCAATCACAGCGATGGCAGGCTACGGGGCAGTCAGTGCGAAGACGCTCGACGATCCTCGAACTCAGGTCCAGGCAAGAACGCGGGTCGGCATCTTCGTCATCTCGGCAACGGCCTGCGTGATCGGGCTGACGTCACGCGGCGGAACGACGACCACGAGGTCCGCTCGCGGAGAATGCATGGCTCGCGCGTCCACTGAGAAAGGAATCAGATCCAGGTCGATGCCGGTCGAGAACACCACCACAATCGGCTCGTCATCCAACGATTGGCCGACGGCGACGCACGGAACCGGGTCCTTGATGTTCGTTCGGATAACCGGAGGGTCAGCCGGCTGGAGAACACGGGCACTCACCCGGTCGGGCTGTTGAATCGCGGACCAGCGCAAGAACCGCTCCGATCCGAATCGGTTCAATGGGTGCAAAGCCGCGCCAACCTCGCGATGTTTTTGAACTGCCTCGACCACGTCGGCAAGGGCATCGACGGTTGGCCGGGCACCGTGCAACATCGAGAAGGCCTCGCGATCGTGTGCCCCGACGCCGACTTCGAGACGAACCTCGTCGGTGAACATGTCGGTTACCACTCGACAGACTTCGAGGCCGCGGACGTCGCCGACGAGAACCCCGTGCTCGACATGCGGCTCGGCTCCGCCTTCGGTGATCAAGGCCCGGAACGCCTCGTGCGCCGGATCGACTGCATCCAAATCGGGGTATGGCTCCAGGACTGCCGGGAGCAGCACCCGCTCGACGGCATGCCACACCGAGACAGCGGTCGAGAACAGTCTGGCCCGGCGCGCCAACACCCCCGTCGCCTCATCGGCGATCAGACCGACCGAGTTGATCTCGGATTCACGACGGGCGCGGTTGACCCAGGCGAGAGCAGCACCAAGCCCACGATGCGGTTGGTCGTCCAACAGGACCCATGCCGTCGTGTCGACCACGAACGCCGCGCCGCGACCGAACGGAATCCGCGAAAGTGGATCGGGGAGATCGACGTCGTGCCCGACGTGCTCACGAACTAACGCCTTCAGCTTGATGTCGAGCAACGCCGCACGCCGCACCGGATCAGTCGGAATGCCTGCGGATGAAGTCGTCACGGCTGACAGGCTAACGAGCGACCACGAACCCAATCCGGCCGCCCTCGCCCATTCCTGCAGATCAGGTTGCGAAGAAGCCCACCACGTCAGCGATCAGATGAGCCGTTCCGGCACTGTTGAAGATCGATACTGCCCCATCGGCGCCAACCTTGGCGATCACCAGGTTTGCCCTCGTCTGTCCGGCAACGGTGTTGAGGTTCGAGGCCATCGGTCGACTCTCGCCGCTCGGGTAGACGGTGACGAATCCGGGCTTGGTGCCCTCTGTCGCTGTCACGTTCAACACGACGGCTGCGACACCGGCGGCGGGGACTCCCCCGCGACCGACGACTGGGAGCGTCAGCGGGGTCTGCCCGACCGGCTGCGCCGCGCCACCGTCGGTACGGGTATCGAGCAGGCGGGCAGGTGCCAACGGCAGCAACCTGGCCCCGTCGCCGGGACGGAAGTACCCAAGCACGTCGGCGATCAGCTGGGTCGACCCAGCCGAGTTGAACAGCGACACCTTGCCGCCCGCTCCGAGCTTCGCGATCACCAGGTTCGGCACGGTTTGATTCGGCACGAAGTTGAGGTTCGACGCTGTGGGCATGGTCGCACCAGTGGGCCAGACGGTCACGAACCCCGACGCGGTTGGTTCCGTGACAGTCACGTTCATGACGACGGCATCGGCATCGGCAGCCACGCCACCCACACCGGTCACCTGGAGGTCGACGACGGCCCCTTGCGCAACCGCCGTTTGCGGGGCACCGACGCCCTCGCGGGTGTCGAGCAGACGCGCCGGCGACAGGGAGTTGAACCGACTCCCCGACCCGATCACGAAGTAGCCGACGACATCGACGACGCAGTGTGTGTCGCCGGAGTTGTTGTAGACGTTCACTGCACCGGCGGCGCTCAACTTCGAAATGACCAAGTTCGGCACCACGTCGCCCCCGAGTGTATTCAGGGACGAGGTCGCTGGCTTGGCGAGATCCGACGGCCAGACGGTGAGGTACGACGGAGTCGTGCCGTCGATGGCCGTCACGTTCAACACCGCTGCGACCGCTCCGCCGGGCACCCCGCCAGCTCCTGAGACCTGCAGCGTGCGGGTCCCGGCCGCGCCGATCGGTCCACCCGCATCTCGAGTGTCCATCAACCGCGCGGGAGTCAACCCGACGAAGCTCGCCAGGGTGTCGGCGGTCATCGGCGCGCCCGGCGCGGGCGAGCCCGGGGCGGGGACCACCGGAACGACCACCGGTGCCGGAGGCGGCGGAGACGCCGGCAACGGCGCGGGGCGGAACAGGTCGATCTTTTCGAAGTTCCCGTTCAGGACCGTGCTCGAACCGCCGCCGAGCACTCCGTCGATCATCGTTGCGTAGAGCGAACGGAAGTCGACGGTGTGTTCCAACCGCCCCCAACGCTCGATCTCGCTGCCGTCGGGCTCGAGCAGCGACGGATGCTGCCCATAGAACCCACCCTTGACGTTGTTGCCGATCACGAATTGCGGCGCCGCCGTGCCGTGATCTGTCCCGCTCGAGTCGTTGGACCATGGGGTGCGTCCGAACTCGCTGAAGGTCATCAACGTCACCCGGCCCGCGAACGACGGGTTCAACGTTGCGAAGAACGCTTGTACCCCGTCGTTCAACTGCTGCATCCGATCGGCATGGTCGGACGGTTCGTCAGAGTGGTTGTCGAAGCCGTCGAGGCCTGCGTCGATCACCCGGAACCCGAGATCTGCGTTGATCAGCCGGGCGGCAACGGTCAGGGACTTGACGAGCTCGCTCGTCTGGATCTCGGGGGTGAAGATCGGGGCCACGGTCCGTGCCAGGTCGATCTGACCTCGCGACGCCACGGCGAGCGCGTCGTGCCATTGGCCGCGACCCGCCGAGGTTGCGGAAAAGGCCTTGATCCCGTCGTACATTCGCATGTAATGAGGCTGGCTCTCACCCCCGAATCCGAATCCGTCATCGGGCACGGCGGTTCCACGCTTGACCTGACCGAGCAGATGCAGGGGCAACGACGATCCAATGGTTGCTGCGGTGTACAGGTCGGCGCGAGTGCCGAGGCCGTCCAACCAACGTCCGATCCACCCAGAGGTGGTCGGTCCGGTCACCTTGCCGGCCATCCAGTACGCCATCGAGGTGAAGTGGCTGAGATCGGGGTCCGGATAGCCGACGCCTTGGACGATTGCCACCTTCTGCTGGTCGAAAAGAGTCTTCAGGTAGGTCAGGTTCGGATGCAGCCCATACTGGTTGTTCAGGATGTGGAGCTGTTGGGTCGGGATCGCGATGTTCGATCGGTAGTCCCAGTACTTGCCGTTCGAGTACGGAACGACCGTGTTGAGACCGTCGTTGCCCCCGTAGAGGCCGATCAGGACCAGAACGCCTTCGTTGGCGCCAAGCGGACCGGCCGCATAGGCCGATCCTGAACCGCCGAGGAGTTCGGAGATCCCCCCAGGGCCGACGGCGCCGAACGCGGCGCCCGCGCCAACGCCCCAGCCGACCATCTGCAGGAACCGACGCCGGTCGAGCGAGCCCCGGTCTGTCGAGTCGCAGTCCGGAGTGGACAACAGGTTCAGGGCGTCCGTGGTGGAGATATCGGGATCGATCATCGAACGCCTCCTCAGGCCAGGTGCATCTCGGGGGCGAGCATGGCCATGGTCAGAACATTGGTCGGCTCCCACCAATCCGGCCACGCTTGCGCCGCTCGTTGCGCGACGAGGTAGTTGGTCAGTGCCGTACGGGTGGTTGTCGACATCGGAGCGAGCGCGAAGAGTGCGATCAGCGTGTCGATGGCGTCGCCGATGGTCATTGTCGCGAGGTTGCTCATGTCGCCTCTGGCGAGGTTCTCGGGGAGGTCCCCGTCGCGAAGGCGCCAGGTGGTGTTTCGCGCGAACTCGGCCCGGGTTCCCATCGAACTCGTATTGATCCAGGCCGCGTTCGGTCGCCAGCCAGCGACGTTGGGTGGATTGAAGGGCATCTGACCCATACCCTCCAGGAACCACTGCGGGCTCAAGAGATCGGCGCGATAGCCGGTTTGAACCATGACGGCCACGACCCAGTCCACGGGGCTGCGCACGAGACCCTGCTGCGCAGTCGTCGCGTAGAACTCGGTTCGGAGCAGGATCGCCCGCAATGCGGCCTTGATATCCCAGTCGGCAGCGAAGTTCGGCGCGATTGCGTCGAGAACGGCCGTTGGCGCTGCGGGGTGGGCGAAGAATGCCCACAATTTCGCAATGATGAACCGGGCGACCGTCTGTCGTTTCGCTCCGGACAGGATCTCATCGATGATGCCCGGGCCGTTCCAGTTCTTGGTGGTTCCGAAGAACGACTTGTTGAGCCCGTCATGGCGATCGTTGCGGAACCAGTAGTCGCCGTTGTCGTCCAACGTGTGGCCTGTCCACGCACGGGCCGCAGCCTCGACATCGCCCTCGGTGTAGTTGCCGACGCCGAGCAGGAACAACTCCATCAGTTCCCTGGCGAAGTTCTGGTTCGGCGAAGACTTCGTGTTCTCGGCGTTGTCGAGGTACACCAGCATCGCTGGTTCGATCGCCATTGCCTGGGCCAGCGACCCAAAGTCACCCAGCGCGTTGTCGCGGTACAGCTTGTTCTGGCGCATCATCGCGCGGGTGTCGGAAACCTTGCTCCACTCACTCGTGAAATGCCCGTGCCAGAAAAAGGTCATCTTCTCCTGAATCGGTTTGGGTGAGTCGAACGCCATCCGGTCGATCCACCACTTGATCGCGAAGATGTACTGATCCCATCCCTCGCCGTCGATGTTGTGGTCGATCTCGACGGGAAGAGCGACCGGAGTCGAGACAGCGAGAATGTCGTCGACGGCGTCTGCAAGGGTCGGCAATGCCACAAGTTGGGCGACCCGGGCCGGCCGGGCGACATACTCGGTGCGGCGGAGCAGATAGGCGATCTGGACCGGATCGTTCATGACAGCAAGATCCCCTCATCGGTCGTTCCAAAAGAGGTATCGGCCGACGCCGCGCAAATCTGAAGCGCGTTTTGGCGCTGGAACGGACCAGGAACGAACAACGCCACCCGGCGGGACCGGGTGGCGTTGGATCGTTTCTTGCAAGAGCTTGTCAGTCGGTTGTGGTCTCAGAACCCTTTCGAGCGCCATAACGCTTGTTGAAGCGCTCGACTCGTCCGCCCGCATCGACCAACTTCTGCTTACCGGTGAAGTAGGGGTGACATTCATTGCACAGTTCGACGCTGAGGTTGCCAGTCTTGGTGCTCTGCGTCGTGAAGGTGTTGCCACACGTGCACTTGACGGTCATCTCGGCGTAGGTGGGGTGAATATCGGTCTGCATGACAGGCTCCAAAGATCAGAAGGACAGAAAATATTATCGTCGGACCCAGACGAAACCTCCGCTGGCAAGTTCAGGTGGCAGGTTCAGGTGGCGGGCTGCTTGGAGATCTCGCTGAGGAACTCGTCGTTGGTCCGGAACGACTTCAACCGGTCGATCAGCAGCTCGAGGCCGGGAGCAGCGTTCCCGTCGGCAGCCAGGCCCGACAGGACCCGGCGCAGTTTCCAGACCATCTGCAACTGGGGCCGGGTGAACAACAGTTCCTCGTGGCGGGTGCTGGATGCGTCGACGTTGATGGCGGGATAGACGCGACGCTCGGCGAGGTGCCGATCGAGGCGCAGTTCCATGTTTCCGGTTCCCTTGAACTCTTCGAAGATCGCGTCGTCCATCCGGCTGTTCGTCTCGACGAGAGCAGTCGCGAGGATCGTGAGCGAACCGCCTTCTTCGACGTTGCGGGCCGCGCCGAAGAACTTCTTCGGTGGGTAGAGCGCTCCCGCGTCGATACCGCCGGACATGATCCGCCCGGTCGCCGGCGCAGCGAGGTTGTACGCCCGGCTGAGGCGGGTGATCCCGTCCAGGATGATCACCACGTCGTCGCCCTGTTCGACGAGCCGTTTGGCCTTCTCGATCACCATTTCGGCGATGTGGGTGTGTTCCTCGCTCGGTCGGTCGAAGGTGCTCGCGACGACTTCGCCCTTCACCGTGCGGCGCATGTCCGTGACTTCTTCCGGCCGCTCGTCGATGAGCAGCACGATCAGTTTCACAGCCGGGTAGTTCTTCTCGATCGCCGTCGCGATCGTCTTCATGATCGTGGTCTTGCCGGCCTTGGGCGGCGAGACGATGATGCCGCGCTGACCGAGCCCGATCGGACTGATCAAGTCGATGATCCGAGCCGTCATGTTGGTGGGATCCGATGCGCTCTCGAGACGCAGCTTGGTGTCCGGGAAGAGTGGGGTCAGATCCTCGAACCGGGGACGGTCGCGGGCCTTGTCGGGATCGTCGCCATTGACGGTGTGGACCTCGAGCAGGGCCGGGTTCTTCTCGTTGCGCCCGGCCGGCCGGCTGAGACCCGTGATGTGATCGCCTCTGCGGAGCCCGAACTGGCGAGTGAGCTTGACCGGGATGTACGAGTCGTCACGGCTTGCGAGGTATCCGTTGACCCGAAGGAACCCGTAACCCTCGTCGCGGAGATCGAGGTAGCCGGACACCTCGACCGGCTCGAGCCCGGACCCGGCGCCGTTGTCCTGCTCGTTGCGATCGTTGCGATCGTTGCGATCGTTGCGATTCGCGTTGTTGGCGCGCTGGTTGTCGTTGCGCAGGTTGTCGTTGCGCTGGTTGTCGTTGCGCGGGGCGTCCGGACGGGGCACGTCGGTTCGAGACGGGTCAGCACTCTCATCTGCCGGATTGTCAGTCCGATTCTTGTTCCGGCGTCGGCGTCGGCGACGGTTGCGGCTCTCGCCGTCACCATCGCCCTCTCCGTCGCCATCTGACATGTCATCGTCTGATACTTCGCCCTCGGCGCCGTCGGAGTCGGCACCACCGCCGGCGTCGGAGGCCGAGGGGGAGGATCCAGTCGCTGTCGCTTTGGCAGCAGGCTGGGTCTCGGTGCTGATCCCCTGGTTGATCAACTCGATCTCCCAATCCGCCAACGGCTCACCGTCGGCACCCAGCACGATCGGGTCGAAGGCCGGCGTGAGCGGCTCCTTTGATTCGGACTGTGCCAAAGGTCCCGGATTCTGATCGGTCGATTCTCCACCAACGGGAAGTGCGCCCGTCTGCTCGAGGATCCTTTGGATCAGATCAGCTTTCTTCGCACGAGATGTGGACTTCACGCCGAGCGCCGAGGCGATCGCGACCAACTGCTCACGATCCTTCGATTCGAGCACCGACTGTTCAAGGGCATCCGCAGCCACAGGAATCCTACTTTCAGGGGTTGTCCCTCACGGGACGGAGCGGCTGGCGATGGATCGACGAGGGCGGTGCAATTGCACTGCGGTCGCCGGTTCCCCAAGGGCCAGCAGATTTCACACGATCACGGTGCCGCCGGCAACTTGCTTGCGAGGCGCTCGGAGGGTGCGTCCCACAGGAGCGGGCAAAGGCACCCTATCCACGCTCCTGCGCCGGACGCAACCGGAAGTCGCGACAACGGACGTCGAATGGAGTCGAACGGGTGTCGGGCGGCGGTTCCGGTCAGAGGTGCTGATCGACGGCGTGCTCGACGAATGCCTGAACTGACGCGAGGTCATTCGCAACAAGATTGGTTCGTTCCGGTCGATCGAAGATGTCCTTCAGGTGTTCCGGTAGGACCGGCCGCACGCCGGTGGCCTCGAGCACCGCTTCGGGGAACTTGGCCGGGTGGGCGGTGGCGAGCGCGACGACGGGGCGACCCTCGCCCGCCGCGCCGAGGGCACGAACTGCCGCCGTGGCCGTCGCCGTGTGGGGATCGATCAGTTGCCCGCTGCCGAGATACACGCGCCGGATCTCTGCGAGCGTCCGCGTGTCGTCGAACCGGGCAGCACGGAACGTCGGCGAGATGAACCGAGCGACCTGGTCCTGTTCGACGTGCAGTGAACCGTTGTGTCGGAACCGCTGTAGTTGCTCGGCCGTCATTCCCCCATCGCGGCCGTTCATCTCGAACAGCAGCCGTTCGAAGTTCGACGACACCTGGATGTCCATCGAAGGGCTGAGTGTCGGCACCACTGCACGAGCGGACATGTCGTTGTCGTTGATGAAACGAGTCAAGATGTCATTGGAGTTCGATGCCACGATGAAGCCCTCGATCGGCGCACCCATCTCCCGCGCGATCCATCCGCTGAGAACATTTCCGAAGTTGCCTGTCGGGACGCTGAACGTGATGCCGGACTCGGATGTTGCGCCAAGTGATCGGGATGCCGTGACGTAGTACACGATCTGAGCCATCACCCTTGCCCAGTTGATGCTGTTCACTGCCGACAGGTTCATCCGCTCCCGGAATGCAGCGTCGTTGAACATCGCCTTGACGAGATCCTGGCAATCGTCGAAGGTTCCTTCAACCGCCACAGTGTGCACGTTCGGCGAGTCGACGGTGGTCATCTGGCGCCGCTGGACTTCGCTCGTGCGACCGTGTGGATAGAGGATCACGATGTCGACGTTGCTGCAGTTCTTGACACCATCGATCGCTGCGCTTCCGGTGTCGCCACTCGTTGCTCCGACGATTGTCACCCGTTGACGACGCTCGCAGAGCACGTGATCGAACAGCCGGCCGACGAGCTGGAGTGCGACGTCCTTGAACGCGAGGGTGGGTCCGTGGAACTGCTCGAGCAGCCACTCGTTGGCCCCGATCTGGACCAATGGGACGACGGCGTCGTGGCGAAAGGTTGCGTACGCGTCGTCACACAACGCGGCAAAGACTTCGGGGGCGATCTCGTCACCGATAAATGGGGCCATCACAGCGGTGGCTGCCTCGGCGTAGGTACGGGTCGCCGAAAGGTCGGCGAGGCTCGGCCAGGTCTCGGGCATGTACAGCCCGCCGTCGTTGGCCAGACCGGCCAGGAGCACGTCGCAGAACCCAAGTTCGGGGGCAGTCCCCCGCGTCGACACGTACCGCATTCCGATCAGGCTCCGATGACCCGCAACAGGCTGCCAACTCGTTTGACAACGTCGAGCTCGCGCAGTTCGCGAAGGCATCCCTGCAGCGCGGCTTCCTTGGCGACGTGGGTGATGAACACCAACCGGGCGTCATCGCGCAGACCCTCCTGTTCGGCCGCGCGGATGCTGACGTCGTTGCGAGCGAACACGCCTGTGACTGCGTGTAAGACACCGGGACGATCGGCGACGTCGAGGCTCAACAGGTATTCCGAGCTCGTCTGATCGATCGGCCGGATCCTGGCTCGCGCGAACGATCCGAGCGAACCGTGGGTGCCCTGACGGAGGTTGACTGCCGCGTCGATGACGTCGCCCAGTACGGCGCTTGCCGTTGGCATCCCACCTGCGCCGCGGCCGTAGAACATCAACGATCCGACCGCATCTCCTTCGACGAACACCGCGTTGTAGCTCTCTCGAACACTGGCCAACGGATGCTGCTGGGGAACCATCGCCGGATGAACCCGCACAGCCACTTCGCCGGTTGCAGCGTCCTGTTCGCATATCGCGAGCAGCTTGACGACATAGCCGAGCCGAGTCGCCATCGCAATGTCGGCCGCAGACACACCGCTGATGCCCTCGTGGTAGACATCTCCGGCCACGACGCGAGCGCCGAACGAGATTGTCGCAATGATCGCCGCCTTCGCCCCGGCATCAAATCCTTCTACGTCGGCCGTTGGATCGCGCTCTGCGAAACCGAGCCGCTGGGCTTCGGACAACGCCGCGCTGTAGTCAGCGCCTTCCTCGGCCATCTTGGTCAAGATGAAGTTGGTCGTGCCGTTGACGATGCCGAGAACGCGGCGAATCGGCTCACCGCGAAGGCTCTCGCGAAGCGCCCTGATCAGTGGGATCCCTCCTGCAACCGCGGCTTCGAACAACAAGTCGACGCCGGCAGCGTCAGCCGCCGTGTACAACTCGGTTCCGACGTTTGCAAGGAGCTCCTTGTTCGCGGTGACCACCGGTTTGCCGAGACCGAGTGCGGCGGAGATCAGTTCGCGTGCCGGCTCGATGCCCCCGATGACTTCGACGACAAGGTCAACGGAAGGGTCTTCGACGACCGAGCGAGCGTCGCTGACCAGCACTCCCTCGGCGAGATCGACGTGCCGCTCGCGTGACACGCTGCGCACTGCGACTCGGGTGACCTCGAGTCGGGTCCCCGTTCGGGCCTCGATCGAATCAGCCTGTTGAGCACCCAATTGGATGAAGGCTGCGCCGACGTTGCCGCAACCCAGTACACCGATACGAACGCGATTGCCGTGAAGTGCCACGCCAGCAGGCTACGCACTGGGCACGAAAGCAGGAAACCTGATTCGGCGGACCCCGCCGGGTTGGGCAGGGTCCGCCGAAGTTCGTGATGCCCGTGGATCAGCTCCGACTGGTGCGACGGCGTGCGAACAGGATCACTCCGCCGAGGCAGGTCAGCACGAACCCGATCGTCAACAGGGCGCTCATTCCGCTGGTACCGGTGACGGGTAGTTGACCGAGCGGCGGGGCAACGGGCGGTGCCGGGTCCGGCGCGGGGGCCGGCGGTGTGGCCGGCGGCTGGCTCTCGGTCTTCGCCTCGACGAGGCTGCCGACCTGGGCCGACAGATCGCAGACCGTGCCGGTCACGACGGGCACACAACTCAGGGCGTCGCCATCGGCCTGAATCCGCAGGCGTGCGATCTCGGCCGATCGAGCAGCGGGAGTCACCGATTGGGTCAGGCCGGTCACCGGATCGGGCGCCCCGACATAGGTGCCGAGGACCTTGGCCTGGTTGATGAGGGTCGACCCGACAGGCGTATCGTCGTCGACCAGCGCAACGATCGTGATCGCTGCCGTCGATGCGCCGGGAGCAAGCGCATCATTGAGATCACACGAGAGCAACTGCGGCCTGGTCGTCTTGATCAGAGTGCAGGTTCCCTTGTTGCCGGCAACGAGGGCCGACACCATCGAGAGCTTCGGCGGCAAGAGATCGGAGATCACGACCGGGTCGAGTGTCAACCCACCGGTGTTTGTACCGACGAGCGTGTAGGACAACGTCTCGCCACCCTTCACCGTGGTCCGCGAAACCTGCTTGTCGATCGAGACGGACGCATAGCCATTGGTGACGACCACGCTGACCGTCTCACCGAGGTTGCCCTGCAGCGAGAATGTGTCGGGTGACACCGTGTGGGTCGAGGCGGTACCGACGCTGATCTCCTCGATCTTGTAGGTGATGCCGGCGCCGTCGAGCGACGATGGCAGTTCGAACTGCTTGGGGACACCCGCCTGGATGTCGAAGGTGAGATAGGTGACGTAGTCCGGGGCGACGAGACGGGAAACGCGGATGGTGTATGTCTCGCCGGTCGGCGGCTGACCGAGCAGCTTCTTTTCGAAGACGACGATCTTGCCGCAGATGTCGTCGGTGGCCTGCACGCTCACGGCCGTTGTCTCGCCGTTCTTGACGGACACGCTCGGCGAGGCACTCTTGATCTTGACGCTGCCGTTGCCGGGAACCGTTGCCGAGCCGTCGGCCCAGGTGATGGGGACATCGACGGGGCCGAGGTTCGTGATCGTGTACCAATAAATGGTGACGACGTTGTTCACGTCGACCTCATTGCAGATCGGTGCACCGGCGAGCTTGGCGTCGCAGGCGACTTCTACGGTCAGTGTGCTCGGGACACCATTGATCGTGACATCTTTGGTAAATGGACCGTCGGGCACGTTCGAGAAGGTGACCGTCTGAGGGGGGCCACCCTTTGCGATCGTGTACGTCTGACCGTCGATCACGAAGTCAACCGGGAAGTCGCCACCCGTGTTCGTCATGGTGATCGTAACCGTTCCGTCGAACCCGGAACAGACGTACGTCGCCACGGCTGTGCCCGTTCCAGGCTCGCAAGCGACCGCGATCATCGTTTCGGCGACGACTGTCTCGCCGTTCTTGACCACGACCGGATACGAACCGTTGGCTAGGTCACCGAAGTTGATCGTCGGGAGGGAGCCGTTCTTCGGGACGGTGTACGGCGTGACTGCGCCACCGTTGAACTGGACCGTCAACACCACATCGGAGTCACCGGTGTTCGACAGCGTCACCGCAACGTTGCCCTTGTTGTTCACACACGAACCGGCGATCAACGCTGCCGGATTCGCCGGGGCGCACGCCACGACGATCGACTTTTCGGCGACGACCGTGTCGCCGTTCTTGACCACGACCGGATACGAACCGTTCTCCAAACCGGGGAAGTTGATCGCCGGCAACGAGCTGTTCTTCGGAACGGTGTACGGGGTCACTGCGCCACCG
>JANOEM010000275.1:0-8749 GCA_031413195.1 Actinomycetes bacterium | reverse complement strand
GCACGCAGCAGCGACCTGAGTCTGGTCTCGTCGGCGAGATCATCGATCCGGGATTCGAGATTCTCGGTGTTGTCGACGATCACGAAGATCCGTCCGCCCTCGGTCGCGATGGTTTCCCCCGCGGTGAAGTGATGCTGCACGAGGTCGGCGAGCACGACCATCACGGCATCGCATTCGAGACCGGGGAGATCGGCGACGTCGGCATCGATGACGACCAGGCGGTAGAGCAACCTCGGCTCCTGGTCGAGGGCCGAGCAGCGTTCGAAGATCTGCTGCAGGCGCAGCCGCAACACGGTCGTCGTGCACAACCCGGTCACGGCGTCGAAGCACTCCGCTGCGTCTATGCCGTGGCGACTGCCTTCTGTCCAGCCTTGGGCAAGCGACACCCCCGCCCGAAAAGAGCGCAGCGCGTCGGCTGGCGGGTTCGCGCAGAGATCGCTGAGACGGTCGATCCATCCGGAAACCTCTTCGAGCGGCCAGCCTTGGGCGCCGAGTCGTCGACCGAACCGTTGAAGGGCGCCACCGATTCCATCCGGTCGGACGAACAGGGTCTCGACGACGTCAGCGGTGTAGTCGGAGATGCGTTCCTGGTCGCTGCCGAACTCGGCGTTGGCACCGATCTCGACCATCCATTGCTGGTGGACGAGGGGCCAAGCCTCGGTTGGCGGGGCGGGTGACGACACGACGAGTGGTTGGCGACGAGTTCTTCTCACGTGAATGAGACGGCCTAGGTCGGCGATTATGACGCTGTGTCGAACATCATCTGCGGAATCATTGTGCAGCTCTGCGGACGGTGAGCTTGCGGTCGGTGGCGGTCAGGCATTCACCCGTGTCGAGCCGAAATCGCCAGCCGTGCAACGTGCAAACCAAAACCTCGCCTTCGATCTCACCGAAGACACTGAGATCGGCTTGTCGATGCGGACATGCTCGTTCCATGATGTAGTCACCGAGCTGGATTTCCTCGGTGCCGTCAGGTGGATCGAGCTTGCGCCGAGCTTCGCTCTCGGCGCGACGCATCCGCTCGACCGACAGGCTCTTGAAGAAGTTGTAGAGGTACTCATTGAATGGTCCGTCTCGCCATGCGGTGAATCGACATGACAAGAACAGCGCATTGCTCCAGTCGACTGCCTGCTCGGCCGTGACGGTCTCGACCAACTCGCGGGGGATATCGAATCGGTAACGGAACGGCTCGCCGCGGCCCTGGCGGACCTGTCCGGCGGGGAAGTCGATCAGGATCTCGAGATCGCCGGATCGGATGAGGCAGTTGGCGCCGACAGCGGCGCGCAGGGTTGGCGCCATTGCGAGCAGCGGTTCCCACCACATCGCAAGTGTCTCCAACAGATCGGCGGTGGGAGTGGGCCAACCTGCGTGCAGGCGCTGCAGCCACGGCATCCAGTCGGCCTGGTAGCGGCGTAGGTAGTCGCCTTTGTCGGTGAAAATCGCGTCGACTTCCGCGTCGGGCAGCGGATGTCGGACAGCGCAACCGCTCGGAGAGATCTCGATCTCGGTACCCGGTATGGCCAAGACCCCAATCCGTCCAGCGGCGGTCAGGCGATCGATGAAGGAGATCTGATCCGGGAAGATGCTCAACTCGTCGCCGTCGATGATGTTGAGGTGGAACAGATCGGGATCGAGAAAGCACGGTGGACCAGCGCTCGGCACGACAGCCTTCGCGTCGAGCGCCTCCACGTACTTCATCGCCCGGGTGAACTGGCTGTCGACCTTTGCGTCGACGAGTTGGCGCATCCGCTCGGGAGGTTCGTCGTAGACCATTGGATACCAGATCGCGCCGCTGTACTGCAGCCAGTGCAGATCGATCGGGCCATGGGAACGAAGGTCGTCCAAGTCGGTGGTTCGGCAATCGTTCTGGTTGACGAGCCGAGTCTCGCCGTCGCTGACAACGAGCGCCGAGTCGCCGCCCGGCCCATCGGTGATCGAGGTTTCGACATGGATCGCGATCGACAGCCCACCGAGATCGACGGTCTGGCCGTCGACCGTGCGGATGAAGTTCGTGAATCCCAGGTCGCGCATCTTTCGCTCGAGCTCGTGGGTCGGGTAGCCGGGAACGAGCACGGTGATGTCGCGGCGAATGTGATCGCTCAGCCAGGCCTCGTCGAGGTGGTCGCCGTGCAGGTGAGAGACGTACAAGTAGTCGGCGTGTTCGATCCGATCGAGAAGATCTGCGCTCAGCTGGTCGTTGCGCGGGAAGACGAACCAACTCCCAAAGAACGCAGGCTCGAACCACGGATCGCACACGATCGAGCCGTGTCGTGTCTCGATGAGGATCCCAGCGTGGCCGAGCGAAGTCGCCAGCATGGGTGTCGCGTCAGGCGACGGGTGCGTCGGTAAACTGCTGGCCGGCGCGGGAGACGTGCTCGGTCCAGGTGCCACCGTCCCAGTAACGAAGCTCGAAACGACCGGCGGGATCTGCGTACCAACCTGCCGGAACCGCCGGCGCCGCAGCAGCGGCCGGCGCGGTTGGCTGTGCTTGGTAGTTGCCGGCGTTGTAGTTCTGCTCGCCGCCGATCGGTGACATCGACGACTGAATCACCGTCGCAGGTGCGTTCGACGGTGCGGGGGTGTATTCGGCAGCAGCAGGTGCAGCGGCGGGAGCGACAGCCCAGCCATCGGGCTCGGCGACTGGCTCGGGTGCGGCCTCTGGCATGGGAGCGATCTCCGGAGCTGATTCGGCCATCATCACGACCGGAGCATCAACGGCCGGTGCCGCTGATCCTGCGCGACTGAGGAACGCGGTGACATCGCCGCCGGTTGGCACGATGGCGACCACAGTCCAACCCGCGGCCGACTTCTCGGTGAGTTGTGCGGCGAGGCTGGCCGGGTCGTAGGACGATGAGCTGACGGTGACGAACTCGTTCATGAAGCAGACTGTAGTCAGCGCCGAGGGGTGCTCGCGTCAGCCGCGAAGAAATTTCGACTCGCTGGTTCAGCCGACCGGCGCCACCAGATCTGCAACGTCGGCATCGGTCGGCGAGCCGTCGTGGACCAACTCGCCGTCACGTAACGCCACGAGGCGACTGACGCGATCGACATAGCCGAGCTCGTGGGTGGCGACGACCAAGGTTGCTCCGTCATCGCCGGCTTGGTCGAGGAGTTCGAGCAGCGCGGCCTTGCCGGCTGCATCCAGGCCGACGAAGGGTTCGTCGACGAGCAGCAGTTCGAACGGGCGGACGAACGCAAGCGCGATCGCAGCCTTCTGGCGGAGGCCCCGACTGAACGTGTTGGGAAGGTCGTCGGCGCGGTCGTAGAGGCCGAGGTGGCCGAGGAGATCTGCGGCCGTTTGATCCCAATCGGCAACACCGTGCAGACGTGCGACGTATTCGAGGTGCTCCCACAACGACAGGTCGTCGTAGAACGATGGCGTGTCCGAAAGGTAGGACAGCGCACGTCGGGCGTCGGGCGTACCTGACGGGTGACCCATGACGTGAACGGTTCCGCTGCTGCAGTCGAGCAACCCTGCCGCCATTCGAATCAGGGTCGTCTTGCCGCTGCCGTTGTGGCCGACCACCGCGACTCGTTGCCCAACGGGGATGTGCAGGGTCAGCGGGGCGAGGGCCGGACGATCGCCGTAGTCCTTGGCGAGGTCGTTTGTTGCGAGCGCCCCATCGGTGACGACGGCAGCCTTGCGAACCGGCGTTGCGTCGTTGCGAGACGACGGGGCGGACTGTCGGCCCGGCGGCTTCGGGTGACGGCTCTTGTTGCTTGCACTCACGGCTTGTTCCTCGATCCCTGCGCGTCAGGCATTGCCTGCTCGTTCCGCACGCTGTTGGGTTGTGGCCTGCTTGCTCTCGGCCATCAGCGCTTTGAACTTCTGAGCCCAGATATCGCGACGACGAACCCATAGGCCGACCAGGGCAGCCAACATCAGTTGGCCGATTGCCACCCGGATTGCTGCACCTGTGACGGAGGCCCCAGAAGTCTGCGCGGCGCGCACGAGCAGTACGCCGACGGCCGCGATCATCGATACCAACAGGGGGAGGAGAGTTCGCAGGATCGTGGTCAGGCCGCTGACCTCGGGTGGCATCATCGTCTGTTCGACGGCCGCACTACTGATGTCGGGTGCATCCTTGACGATGCTGACGACAGCACCGCCGGCGCCCAGCCACACCATTGGCAGGGCCAGGATCGCTGCGACCACAGCACTGCCCGAAGCCGGCTCGAGAATCGCTACCGTCGCGACGCCGATTGCGGCAAAGGGAATCAGTGCGATCATCGGCACGATCGTGTGGCGAACCAGCAACGCACCTCGGTCGTGGGGCAGCGATGCCATCCGATCGGGTTGATCGATCTCTTGCGACAGCGGCTCGAGTGATTCCATGCCGAGCAGGAACAGCAGTCCGCCACCGAGAAGGAACATCGCCGTCGTGCCATTGAACGCGGCAACCTGACACGCGGCGGCTCCGACTGCGAGCGTGAACATCCGCAGCAGACGTGATGCCGGGAATCGCAGCAGGCTGTGCCAACCGCGCCGCCAGATGACAGCGGAGCCGCCGGTTCGGCTGATCCTGATCCAGGGCCGGCGGCGGGTGCTCTCCTGGCTCAACTGCCGGCGGAGCAGCATCACCGTCCGCAGATCCTGCATCGTGACCGCGAAACGGAGTTGGGCAACCAGACCGCTACGCCGAGCCAGGGCGTCGAGCGACATCCGCCGCAGCATGGCCAGACCGATCCCGACCAGGAGCAGCGCGACCGCCGGACCGATCAGGTCGATGGTTCGTTGTCGGCTCCCCCACAGCGCGAGGCTGCCGAACAGGTTGCCGGGGCCGGCGATGTGGTTGACGATCGCCATGGTCTGCCACGCGATCAGCAATGCTCCGAGCAGCGACGCCGCCCAGCGTGGCAGCCCGATTCCGTGAGCGACGAGCGCGCCGCCGACGAACAACACCGCGAGTGTCACCCCGAACGCAGCACCGGCGAACACCCATGACGCGTCGCTGCCTGGCATCCGCCGCCCGGCGAGTTGTCCGGCGAGTGCACCAACGAGCAGCGCGGTGAACGCGGTGGATCTCACCCGTTGGACCGCCGGTCGCATGAGGGCTTTGCGGCGATCGACCGGGGACAACAAGACGTGGCGGACATCGGCTTCTTCGATCGCGAGTGGCCCGCCCCTGCTGCCGCTGCGCAGACCGCTGGCCATCGCGACAACCGCCAGCATGCCGAGCACAGCGGGGCCGTAGCGGTACACATCGGCCAACGTCTCGGCCGAGATCTTGGTGTCGGTGATGTAACTGGACAACCACAGTGCGGTGCCACCGAAGGCGAATGCGACGATATAGACCCGGTAGGCGGCTTCGAACCAGTCGAGATCGTTGAGTCGGTTCTTGCGTCTGGCGCCACGAAGATCGTTCAACGCGCGGTGCTCGATCTCGCTGTAGCCAGCTGGGTCATGGTCGGAAGGGCCGTGATCGACCGCGACGTGATGCGGTATTGCGTGGTCGGCCGGCGGGTGTCCGTCGATCGGTGCGTCGACTGGTGAATCGTCAGGTGAATCTTCAGACGGAACCGCGCCAGCCAGCTGATCGTGGGCTGCATCCATGCGCGAGCGACGCTACCGCCCTGAGTAGGGTTCCGCCGATCGCGCTCATGGCCACGGCCAGTTCAAGAGGTTTGGGCGACGATCACGCAGCGGGGTGTTGAGTGATTCGAGGTCATCCACATAGCCGGTCGAGATGGGTTCTGAACGGCGGGCGGCCACCATGCGCAGCACTTTCGCCCCGATCGACCGAGACGGAGAGCCCGGCGTCAAGTTTCAGGGTTGTTGATCACGGTTGTCCTCGACTTGCTTCAACAACTGCGAGGCACGCGGTTGACTGACACCCACGGGTTCGCCGATGGCGACGCCAGTGAGGCCCCTGACCCACGAGCGATACCGCATACGATGGAGTGTGTTACGATCGTATGTATGGCACAGGTCGATCGATTCTCCGTCACGATGGCACCCGAGATCGGTACTGCAGTCCGCGAAGCGGCCGCCCGCGAGGACATGAGCGTGTCCGCATGGCTGACCGATGCCGCCGCGCAGCGCCTGCGCAACGATCTGCTTGGGGCCGCCTTGGACCTGTGGGAAGTCGAAGACGGTCCGTTCAGCGATGACGAACTCAACACCGCGGCTGCTGCGCTGCGCGCACCACGACGCCGCGGCGCGGCGTGACCACCGTTCTCGACGCCGGCGCGCTGATCGCGGTCGACAAACGTGACCGAGCGGTCGGGGCAATGCTTCGAGTGCTCCAACGCGATGGCGTGCCGGTCGTCACCAGTGCGACTGTCGTGGCTCAGGTCTGGCGCGACTCGCGGCGCCAGGTTTTCCTCGCCCGCGCGCTCACCGGGGTTGACATCGCCGCCCTGGACGACGTCGCCGCGAAGAAAGTCGGCGAGCTGCTGCGGGCCAATGGAACAAGCGACCTGGCCGACGCCCACGTCGCGCTGCTCGTGCAGCCAAGAGGCCGTGTCCTCACCAGCGATGAAGACGACATCAACGCGCTCCTGCGAACCCGGCGAGTGAAAGCAGTCACCGTCCGCGTGTAGAGACCGACGAGCAGAACGAACTCGCCAACAGCTGTTGTGATCGAGACGAGAGTCTCGGCGCGTCCGAGTTTCTCCACGCCCGTGACGACGATGGTGGGTGTGTCGGTGATGCGCGCGCCCGTCGTCGCCCAGGTATGGCGCGACGGTGCACGACAACCACGCCTCGCCAGATTCCTGCAATCGGTGATCATTTTCACCCTCGATGATCGACGCCCACCTTGTCGTGGTAGCTGTCCGCCGCGCGGGACCGATCTTGACAGGCGACGTGCACGACTTCGAATCGCTCATCTCGGGGCTGCCCGAACGGCGCCCAAAGGTTGTCGGGTGGGGTGACGTGTAGGTTTGGGAGGATGGCGACCCCGCCGAACGAACGAAACGACTCGCCGGAGTCGGTGTTCGCGCTCGCCCAGAACGCGATCGCCCGCGGGGACTGGGAATCGTTCTTCCCGTGCCTGGACATGGCCGACCTACGCCGCATCGCTGCGATGGTGATGCCGCTCGCCTGCGCGACGGACAGCGACCGCCTCGCTGAAGTATGTCGAGACCATGGTGTCACGGATGGACACCTCGAACGTATCCGCGCCGCGCAGATCGAGATCGCGGCATCGGCCGCGGCGATCGTCGATCCGCCCGCTCCGTCGTCGCCTGACCATCGGGCCGATGCGTCACTACGCCATCGCGACCTGGTGCGGTCGCACGACGCAGTGGTAGCCGATGCGGTCCGAGAGGTCACCGATCTCGCGGGATTCGTGGCCGCGTCCGAGCGGTTCCGACGCGAAACGAGTGGCGGCGGTTCGGTCAGCTCGTCACTGTTTCTCGACGAGGAAATCGTCGACGTCGTGGTATCGGGCAGGAACGCACGCGCCACCAGGCGCCGGAGTGTGGGTGGCGACGACCCGGTGGCGTTTGTGCTTCGGCGCGACGGCTGGCGCATCCGCCTGTTCGCAGGCCGTCTCGCCTGACGACGTGTTGATCACTCGTCCCAGCAACCGGCCCTCATCAGCCCAACGAGAGTGTCGGGTCGTCGGGGCTGGGTTCTTCAAGTCCGTCGAGGCGTCGACGGATGTCGCTGAGACTCGCCATGCGCTGAAGCACACCCGGGATCTGATCGAACCCGCCGATGTAACTCCACACGTAGGCGATGGTGGCGAAGATGATGCCGACCTCGGCTCCGGTGTCGGTAGCCCGCCAAAGGGCGAAGACGGAGAGGCCGGCAGCGAGGACCTCCACGACGCTCCAGCTGGCGGCCTCGGCGTCTGACAGACGGACCCATTGGCGCCCGAGGATCCCGAAGTGCCGCCGCACCTCTTCATGTGTCCCCGTCCCGATCACTGCCACCTCGACCTCGGTCTCGTCGTTGAGACGGCGATAGATCCGGCGGGATCGTCGCATGAGCCGACGATTGAGCAGCGCGACCGGCACCGCGACTGCTGCTGCAACGAGTCCCAACAGTGGGTCGTAGAGGAACAGCATCAAGAGCGACCCGAACACTGCGAACGCGGCGGTGATGGCCAGAGGGATGTCGCGTTCGAGGAAATCGACGTACTCACCGGCAAGGTTGGCCCGCCCGGCGATGGCGCTGGTGGCGATGCCATCGTCGCGCTGTTGTTGAACGAGGCCCGTGACGATCTCCGCATAGAGCTTCGCGAATGAACGGCTGTCGTAGCGCTGGCGAGTGAAACTCACAGCCGTGTGCGACAGCGAGATCGCAGCGAACACCGCGACACCGTTCCAGGTGTCGTCGAGCAGTCCGTTCACCGCCAAACCGATCGCGAAGGGGTAGAGCAGTTCGAACGTGTTCTCGACGCTCACCAGGCCGTACGTGACCGCAAGCGTCCATCGACGCTTGCGAACACGAGTGGACACAATGTTCATGCCACAGTGTGACACCTCTCAGATCAACAGGTCTCGAGGGGATCTCGCCCGCCCGACAGTCCGAGGGCGATGTGGTTCGGCCGGAACGAGTTCGGGTCGAAACTGCCGATCTGCCCTGCCCGTACAACCAGTCTCAGTCACAGTCGCCGGACGATGCGGTTGTCGGAGTCGATGTGTGTCGATGACAGAGGCGACTGCTTCGCCGGGTCGGAGTTTGACCTGTTTCGAGGGCATACCAGGGTCTGCTACTTTGAGGCGCGGGCATGGGGGTGCCATCGAAACGACGCAATCTGCTGCGGGACCGGGCCACGACCGCGATCCGGCTCGGCGA
>JANOEM010000274.1:0-2714 GCA_031413195.1 Actinomycetes bacterium | reverse complement strand
GCTCCCCGGCGTTCAGTGTCACCGGGTGAAGGTCCAACTGGACCGTCGTTCGAATTGTGCTCGGCATCTGCGACTCCCACCGTCTGTTGTGCTCTTCTCAATCGGCAGGAGGGACCACGGTCTGAAGCGATTGGTCTGAAGCGATCAAGGCGGACGCTCGGTGACACATGTCCGGATGCGCAACTCGGATGATGACAGGGCCTCCCCCTACCATCGCGGCGTGACCCGCAGGCTGGACCCTTTGCCCGACGGGACCAAGCGCGATCAGACGTTGCATACTCGAGACGGGGCGCAGACCACCGAAGTCGATGGGGCCGGGGTCGAAGAGATCGCAGTCGTGCCGTGGCCGATCCTTCTTCGCCGGCGAATTGCGACCACCGTCGGGATCGAACGGCGCTGGGCACTGCTCATCGTCGTGCTCTCGGGCCTGTTCACCGTTGCGTTCACGATCACGATCCTGGTGGTGTCGTTGAAGGACATCGCCGAGGAGTTCGGAACCACCGAGGCCACAATGAGTTGGGCGATCACGGGACCGATGCTTGCCTTCGGTGTCGTTGGCCCCGCATACGGTAAAGCAGGGGATCTGTGGGGCCACAAGCGGGTCTTCGTCGGTGGTCTGTTGGGTGCCGGGATCTTCGCGGTCCTCACCGCGTTCTCGTGGAGCGCGTTGTCGATGATCGCCTTCCGAACGCTCAGCGCCACTGCAGGAGCAGCCACAGGCCCTTCGACGATGGCCTACATCAACAGGTTGTTCGGTCCCGACGAGCGGGTCAAGCCGCTCAGCTACTGGAGCTTCGTCAACGCTGGGGCACCGGTGCTCGGCGTGGTCGCGGGCGCTGCACTGGTCGATTCGCTGGGTTGGCGGAGCATCTTCGTGATCCAGGCGCCGCTGTGCTTCATCGGTGTCGTGGTCGCAATGTGGCTGCTCCCTGATACCGCACGCACCGACAAGGTCAAGTTCGATCTTGCGGGATCCGTCACGCTAGGTGTCAGTGCGACAACCCTGCTGGCAGGCATCTCCCAGGGTTCGCGTTGGGGTTGGACGAGTCCGGCGGTGATCGGCTGCTTTGCAGCATCTGCGATCGGGATGCGGTTGTTCGTCCGGGCCGAGCGTCGCGCCGAGGCCCCACTCTTGCCGTTGCATTGGCTTCGAACCAGAAACATCGCGCTGCCCATCCTGAGTCAATCGTTGGCCAACTTCGCGTACATGGGCGGATTCCTGATGGCGCCGCGCCTGCTCGAGAACGTGCTCGGGATGGGCAAGACAGAGATCGGCCACATCGTCATTGCGCGGCCACTCACCTTTGCGATAGCCGCGCCACTCGCGGGCTACGTCACGTTGAGGGTCGGCGAACGAGTCACCGGCGTGTTCGGGGGCTTGGCCGTGATGTCATCGATGATGCTGTTCTCGATGGTCGACGAGAGTTCGGGAGTGATGTTCGTGATCGTTGCGCTGGCCCTCTCCGGAGTCGGTGTGGGCGTTTCAGCGCCGGCGCTCACCTCGCTCGTCGCGAACGCGGTCGACACGGCCAACCTCGGCGTCGCCGGTGCGATGCAACAGTTGTCCGCCCAGATGGGAGCGGTGCTCGGCTCGGTCGTCCTGACCGCAGTCCAGGCGGCGCGAGAAGCCGACGGTTTGGTCGAGTCGTACCGTTCGGCGTTCCTGGTCGCGGCAGTCGCCGCCGCCGGCGCGGCTGTCGTCGCAGCTTTCGTCAGGCCGACCCGTCGGGCCTGGTAGCCCGATCGCTCACACCGCGGTGATTGCTTTGATCTCTTCGGCGATGGCCTTGGTTGCGTCGTCGGTCGGCATCGCTGTCTGGAGTGCCATCATCTTCATCATGTCGCCTTGGACCTTGATCTTGCCGGTCATGAAAGCTTGCATAGCTGCTGCCTGATCCTGATCGACGAACAACGCCTTCGCGGTTGCATAGTCCGTGGTGACCGTGACGTCGGGCGATTCGAGCGACCCGAGGTCCATCACGACGTCGCCCGAGGACGTGTCGATGAAACTGTTGACCGAGCCGTCGCCGAACGGCACATCGGTGATGACCTGGTTGACCTTGATCGACTGGGACACCTTTCCGGTCTGACCTTCGTACCTGGCCCGAATTGCCTTCGCTTCGTCCATCCATTCGTTGGAAAGAAATGGGTGTGGCATTGGAATCCCCCTGCAGAGTCGTGACGCCTGAGACGATATCTCACCCGTCGGTCGGCTGATCAGTCCGAAGCACCCATCGGTACGCAGCGCGGACAGCGAACAGCCGGTGCACTTCCGGTCGGACGTCCTCGGCGAACTCGTCCCGATAGATGGCGTCTGTCGCAAGCACGACCGTGAAGTACATTCCGCTGAATGCGCCGAGGAATCCCGAGACGCGCAGGAGGGGCTCACTGATGATCAGCGTTCGTTCGCCGAGCTCGAGGCTTGCGTAGGTGTGGATGTCGGGCAATTGGGTCCACGACAGCGTGACCGCTTCCGAGATCGCCAGGAAGCCGAACAACACGAAGAACCCGGTGAGCAGCAGTGCGACCAGCGTGATCTGCAGTGCCTGGCCGAATAGCATCAGCAACATCACGTTCAACTTCTGCCTGATCAGGAGTGGCTCTTCGTCCGGGGCGCCTGCTGCTGGTATGTCGAGTGACTCAGCGGGTGTGTCGGCCAGCAGCTCCCGTACCTCGGACCACGAAGGGAACGACGCGAGATCCTTCATCAGCGG
>JANOEM010000273.1:0-6617 GCA_031413195.1 Actinomycetes bacterium | reverse complement strand
TGATTTGTTTTAGCCTTCATTCCGGTGCCCAAACATTCACCTGGACAGGCACGCAACTGGGTCAGATGGCCGACGAGACGGTGACTCGCCGAGGAACGGACGGGGATGACACGTTGGTCGGCAGTGCGGGTCGCGATTTTCTCTACGGCAACGGCGGCAACGACGGCTTGATCGGTTTGAGCGGGGATGACCTGCTCGAGGGCGGTGCCGGCAACGATCGCCTCGACGGCGGCACGGGTGATGACCAGTTGACGGGTGGGGTGGGCGACGATGTCTATGTCGTCGACAGCGCCGCTGACTTGGTTGCCGAACTCGACGCAGAAGGTGCGGACGCCATCGAGTCGATGGTGAGTCTGACCCTGCCGGGCAACGTTGAAAACCTGCGTTTGATCGGCACGGCGGTGACGCAAGCGACGGGCAACGAACTCAACAACACGATCCAGGGCAACACGTCGGCCAACATGCTGTGGGGTGGCCTAGGAGCGGACACGCTGGATGGTGCGGCCGGCAATGATGTTTTGGCGGGCGGGAACGGAGGCGACAGCTATGTGTTCTCCGCGGGCTGGGGAAGTGACACGATTGATGATCTGCAGCGCAGCACGGCGCGCGTGAGCGGCGTCGACTTGGTTGAGGACACCTCCGTCATGGACGAAATCGTGTTCGACGCCAGCGTTGACAAGAACACCCTGTCGTATCAGTACAACTGGCCGGGCCAGATCAGGATTACGCGCTCCGGTTCGTCCGATGTCATCACCATCGAGAACTTCTTCGATACTTCGACCACGGGCATCGACCGCATCCGCTTCGCAGACGGCACGGTCTTGTCGCGCAGCGACATCGTGCGGATGGCAAACAGCGCCTACGGCACAGCGGGCAACGATGTTTTGTCATTGCCTATCGCAGGCGCTGATGGCGACCTGTACGGGTACGAAGGTTCAGACCGGCTGACGGGCTCGAGCGGCAACGATCTGCTGGACGGCGGCGTGGGCAACGACACGATGCTGGGCGGTCTGGGTGACGACACCTATCGCGTCGACAGCACCGCAGACGTGGTGACCGAGTCCTTGAACCAAGGCATGGACACGATCGAAACCAGCGTCACGCTGGCAGCGCTGGCCTCGAACGTGGAACGGCTGACGTTGACTGGCACGACGAACCTCAATGCCACAGGCAATTCGTTGGCAAACGCTCTTACCGGCAACAGTGGCGCCAACCGCCTTAACGGCGGGACCGGTGCGGACACGTTGACTGGTGGCGATGGCAACGACACCTATGTGGTCGATAACGCCGGCGATATGCTCGTCGAGGTAGCCGGCGGCGGTGTCGATGCCGTCGAGTCGTCCATCAGCTGGTCGCTCGCTACGAGCCCCGACGTGGAGAACCTGACGCTGACAGGCACTAGCGGGCTGAGCGGCACCGGCAACGACGGCAACAACGTCTTGACCGGCAACAGCGGCGCGAACGTGCTGTCCGGCGGACTGGGTGACGACATCTACGTGGTGACAGCCAACACCGGCGCCGATACTGTGGTCGAGACGGGCGGGGCGGCCGACCGGGTCGAGTTGGCATCCGTTTTCACGCCGGGCAGCACGACGCTGACGCGAAGCGGGAACGACGTTGTGCTGACCTTTGCCGGCCGAACCGAGAGCCTGCGCCTGAGCAACTGGTTCGTCGGAGCTGCCAACCAGGTCGAGTCGATCGCATTTACCGACGGAACGATCTGGACTGCGGCCTACGTCAGCAGCAACGCGAATTCGGTGATCAATGGCACGGCGGCAGCGGAAGCGCTGAACGGCAGCGCAGTTGATGATCGGATTAACGGGCTGGCGGGAAACGACACGCTGAATGGCAACGGTGGCAATGACACTCTGGATGGCGGCGCCGGCAACGACTCCATGCGAGGCGGTGTGGGCAACGATACGTACACCGTCGACAGCGCTACCGACGCCATCGTCGAGAATGTCAATGAAGGCTTCGACTCTGTTCTCAGCAGTGTGACGCACACTTTGTCTGCCAACGTCGAGAGCCTCACGTTGACCGGCACGCAGAACATCAACGGCACGGGCAACGCCGACGCCAACCTTCTGACCGGTAACAGCGGAAACAACGCCTTGAACGGCGGTGCGGGAGTCGACACGCTGATCGGCGGGGCGGGCAACGACGCCTATACCGTGGACAGCGCCAGCGATGTCATTGTCGAGGCGGCCGGTGAAGGTACCGACAGTGTCAATGCCGGCGTGACGTTTACTCTGGCGACCAACGTCGAGAACCTGACCCTCACGGGTTCGACCGCGATCAATGGCACAGGCAATACGCTGGACAACGTGCTCACTGGCAACACCGCCAACAACACGCTGACCGGTGGCGACGGCAACGACAGCATCGACGGCGGCACCGGCAACGACACGATGCTGGGCGGCGCGGGCAACGACACCTACACCGTCAACGTGGCCACAGACGTCGTGACCGAGGCCCTGAACGAGGGCATCGATACGGTGCGCTCAGCGGTCACGCTGACGCTGACAAGCACCAACCTCGAGAACCTGACGCTGACGGGAACATCGGCGATCAACGGCACGGGCAACGCCGAGGCCAATGTCCTCACTGGTAACACTGCCAACAACCGGCTTGTCGGCAATGCGGGCAACGACACACTCGATGGCGGAACGGGCAACGACACCATGGAGGGTGGCATCGGCGACGACACCTATTTCGTCAACGTCGCCACCGATGTCGTCACCGAAAGCCTCAATGCCGGTACTGACACCGTGCAGAGCAGTGTGACGCTGACATTGACCAGTACCAATCTCGAGAACCTGACGCTGCTTGGTTCGAATGCGATCAACGGCACAGGCAACCTCAATGCCAACGTGCTCACAGGTAACAGCGCCGTCAACACCTTGAGTGGAGCCGAGGGCAACGACACCTACGACGGCGCGTCGGGCAACGACATACTGACCGACAGCTCGACTGCGTCGAACGACGTTTATCGCTGGGGCATCGGCCGGGGCAACGACCGTATCACCGATTCCGGCGGCAGCGACCGCATCGAAGTCGCTGCGGGGGTTACGGCCAGTCAGGTGAGCCTGGTGCGTAACGGCAGCAATCTCGAAGTGCGGATCACCGGCGCGACAGACGTGCTGACGGTGGTGAACTGGTACACCGCGACGGCCAACCGCATCGAAGAGATTCGGCTGGCGGATGGTACGGTGATCAATGCAGGAACGGTGGCGCCTCTGTCGGTCTCAGGGCCGACCGAGCTCTCGCAGATGCGCCGTGTGGGTGGACAGGCTGCCATCGGCACGACCGCTATCGAAGCAGCGACCATCGACAGCGATCGCAACTGGAGGCTGCTGATCCAGGCGATGGCGCAGTTCGATGGTCGCAGCACGCTCGGCGATTCCATCGAGCGGGTGCGTCGGCCCGACTACCTGCCCAGCGACTTGGCCTCTCCGTTGTGATCGCGAGACTGGGCCAGCCATCCGGCTGGCCCAGTTTCGCCGCCCATGCGTCCGCTTTCGGAGGCCAAGTTGAATGTCGCTTGAGGGTCGGGTCTTGCCGATGAGATCCGTCTGGCGAACGATTGCTATGTGCCACATGGCCGACACCCGATGGTCCCGACTTGAACTCACCCTGAGGGAGTCCAGCCAACCGGGGCTATTTGGTGGGCGGCCGGTCTGCACCGTATTGCTGACGTTCGGCGTTTGCACCTCGACTGCTCCGTCGTGGCGGCGACCGGACTGAGGTAGCCGTCCACTTCGTCATGCCGAATTTTGTGCCGCAATCAGCAGGCGACTCGGTGCGAACTGCGCCTACGGTGTGTGGACGAACACCCAAGCCCAGGCACCGCCATGAAGTCCCCTGTCAACCGCACGCCAGGCCGCGACCAGCCCATCTCCTCTGTCCGCACTTCGCGACGAAAAATCCCTCTAAACCATCGCCATTCGCCGCCGGATCGTCACCTAGAGTTTGCATCGCAAGACGCCACCCCCTTCGCCATGCAGCCCACCACCACCCTGCCCCCAGCACCCGCCAGCGACCCGCCGCGCGTGCTCGCGCGCCTGCCCGCCGTGCTCAAGATGACCGGCCTGGGCCGCTCGACGATCTACCGGTGGATCGCCGACGGCTCCTTCCCGCCGCCAGTGCGCCTGGGCCCGCGCGCGGTGGCCTGGCGCTGGTCGGACCTGGACCGCTGGACCCGCTCGCGCGCCACCGCGCAGCACTGACTTCAGCGCGCGCCGCGCCGAGTCCAGGGCGGGCGCAGCCCGGCGCCAGCGCACCCTTGACGCGGCGTGCCGCGCCCGCACGCTGCCGGGCTCGGGCAGGATGCCTTCGGCGCCCTGCCCCCGAGCCCGTCCGGCGGCGAGGACACGATCGTCCGTCTGGACTGACCCACTTCAGCGCTCCATCTCGGGACCGCGACGCTCGTGCTCGGGTTGCATAAGGGGTCGCTGAACCTCGCGCTTGGGTGCAGCCTGCTTGCGCAGCATCGGCATGTCCTTCACGAAGTCGATGATCTGCCGGGCCAACTTGCGGTTCTCGAGGCTGTCGGAGTGGGCCAAGGCCATGGCGATGCGCTTCCAGGCGGCGAGTGACCCGTTGCGGCTGAGCCGTGTGGCAGCGCCACCCTTGTTTGCCGGCCGGTGGGCTTGCGGGCGACCCTCCTCCTGCGCCCTGAGGCGCCACAACGACTCCCGGTTGCGGACCTCGCCGCGCGTGGCCTGGCGCGTCGCCTCGGCATCGATGCCCCGCTCGCGCAGGCGCTCGGCGAAGGTCTCGCGCCAGCGCTGCAGATCGGCCTTGCGGGGATTCAGGCGCAGCCCGTGCTTGGATTCGGCCTTGACGCTCAGGTGCACATGCGGGTTGGCCTGGTGTTCGTGCAGGACCATCACGTAGTGGTGATCGGTGAACTCGATCTTGGCGAACTCGCGCGCGGCTAACTGCACAGTGAGTGGGTCGGTACCCCGTGGCATCGACAACATGATGTTGTAAGCCTCACGGCGGTGACCTTCCTGGTCGATGCGGGCGCCGCCCAACTGCCACTGACGTTCGATCTCGCGCACGGCGTCCTTGCCGCGCTCGACCACGCCGCGGTCGTCTTCGATGTCCAGGCGGCCTCCTTTGCTGATGTAGCGGAAGTGCGCGGCGATGGCGCCCATGCCACGTCCGCCGCCGGTGACCTTGACCATGACCTGGGGCGCGCGGCGCACGGTGGCTTCGATGCGGGCGCGGATGGCTGCCGCCCGATCCTGCGTCGCATGCAGGCGTGGTGTGTGGGACTTGACGATGCGGTTTCGGGGCCAGAACAGGCGCTCGCCCCATTCGATGAGGACGCCGTCGAGGTGCGCGTTTGCGCTCATCGCGATCTCCTGGGTGTTGTTGCCGGTGTCGAACGGCGCGCGCCGATCCGCGCCGATGAGCACTCGGCCAGAACGGTGGCCACCTTGTCGAGGTGCGAGCGCACGTCACCATCCAGGTGGTCCAGGCGCTCGCGGTACTGAAGTGCCGCGTCCATGGCCCCACGCCTGACAAGCTGCGTGAGGTGGTTGATGTCGCGGCTGAGGACGGCCAGTTCCGCCGACGACTTGCTCAGGGCAGCGGCTGCGGCCGCGCGGTCGGTGGATGCAGTGACGGGCGGTGCGCCATCGATCAATCGGGTGAGGTAGGCGCCGCGCGACAGGCCGGCGGCGCGGGCCTGGCGATCCAGCCGCTGCGAGGCCAAGCGGGTCAGTCGAACGGAGAGCTTAACTTGCGGCGTGTGTGGCGTGGGTTGCGTGGGAGAAGGGCCACCACCGAAGTCAGTGGCGATGGCAATGCTGGGGGCAGCACCCAATGCAACAGCTAAGGCGCTGCGCAGGACGTCGGATTCGGTCATGCGCCGCTCGGCCGCGCGCGCCGCCAACGCGGCCCTGAGGCCACGCAGGTCGACGGTGAAGTACTCGCGCGCCATGGGGGCCATCGATCAAGAACAGTCGCCCGCGCGGCCCACACCACAGAACGCGGCGGCGAGCCTATCCTGCCATCGCTCTTTTCTAACCTTCTTCATCTCGCTCTTTGAATGACGATGCGGTCGGACGAGCGGGGGTCGGACTGTCCGACCCCTACGCCGACCGGCCTGTCAGGTTCGCCACACGCTGCCTCAAGGCGGCGAGGTCGGCTTCGACAAGCTGTTGCTCGACTTTTTGGATTCGGGTCAGCGTCAGTTCGAGCCGCTCGCAGTCGCGGTTGGCTTGGGCCAGCAGCGATATCGCACGTCGTTGGGAGCCGGTCCTGGATTCGGCCGGTGCCTGTTCTGCTCGGGCCGCCGCGACCGCAGCGCGCGTGATCTCGGCCTTGCCGGCGACCAACGCAATCGCCAGCTCAGGTTGTGCGTCGTGCAGCTTGCTCAGCTCGTAAAGGGTCTTAGGTGACGTGCAGCGGCCAGATTTCAAAGCCTCGCACAGTGCCGACGGCAACTCGAGCAACGCCAAGTGATGGGCCACGGTGGTCGGGTCCATCACGAGTCGTCGGGCGATCGTTGTATTCGTCTCGCCTTTGTCGGCTTCGCCGCGGATGAAACGAGCCAGGTCCAAAGACGTCAGGCCGTGGCGCTTCTGGTTCTCGGCCACCTGCGCGTA
>JANOEM010000272.1:0-3356 GCA_031413195.1 Actinomycetes bacterium | reverse complement strand
GAACGCACGGTCGTCGGTTCCGAGTGGTGCGATGGCCACATTCGCGATGAGGATCGTGACGTTCGCGATCACCGCAACGGCGATCCAGCCCACCTGCCGACGCTCGATGGGATCACCATGGCGCATTCTGACGACCAGCCTCGCAGCGACGAAGTATCCGAACAGGAAGAAGAGGAAGATTGAAGCCTGAAGGACGTCGTAGAGGGTCTGCGCGAGCTCGTCGTCGAGGAAAGGGTGCGGATACGCCTTGGTCTCCGGGAGCGCCTGCGGCGTGGCGAAGAGAGTGGCAACGGTCATGAGGATCGCCAGCGCGCCACTTCCCCGAAGGAGCCTTCGATCCGTCGTCGTGCATGTCCGACCGTCGGGAAATATCAACCACATGGCGGCGATCAGCCACATCGCTGGGGTCGCGAGAACACTGGCGCCGAGCGTCAGCCAGCCGGCGGCACCGACGCGCCCCGCTTCGTCGAGGGTTTCGGCAGTGACCATCGCCGCGGTCACGATGCTCCAGATCGAGCCGTAGGCCACGAGCATGAGCCCCAGCGTGTTTCCTCGGCGCACGACGATCAGGCCGCCGACCAGCAGGTAGATGCCGAAGACGATCAGGCTGGCGATCTCGTAGCTGCGCAACTGCACCAGCACGATGACGACTGCGATGAGGTAGACGACGACTCCGACGAGGAGGAGGCGCACTGGCCGGGTGGGAACTCGGACGAAGCTCATGCCGGCTCCAGCACGGTCTCGGTGACGGGAACGATGCTCGTGATCCTCGTCGCCCCGCCCGGTCGCTCGTCGATACTGATCGTTCCGCCGGCGGCGTCGATCCGATCGGTGAGCGAAGTGACGTCGAGCAGGGTGGAGCGGCCATCGAGCTCGAAGCTCACGACCAGATCGGCACCCACCGGGGCCACGACGGCGCGCACGCCCGACGCACCCGCCATGCGCGCCTGCTCGATCATCTCGAGCATGCAGAAGTAGATCGTCTCCTCGGCCCGACGGTCGTATCTCGCCAACCCGGACGCGGTGACGCTCAGGGCGATGGGTGAGGTGCGCTCGACAGCTCGCAGCGCTACCTCCAGGCCCTCGGATTCGAGCAGGGGTGGGTAGATGCCGTGGGCGACCGCGCGTAGCGCGTCGACGGCGTGCTGGGTTTCGTCGGCCAACGACGCCACACGGGTGACGATCTCGTCGGCACCCTCGCGCTGAGCGAGCGTTCTGGCGATGCCGAGCTTGACCTTGAGCGCGACCACCTGCTGCTGGGCGCCGTCGTGGAGGTCGCGTTCGAGCCGGTGACGTTCGGCGTCCTGCGCGGCGATCAGCCGGCGACGCGACGCACGAACCTCTGCTGCTCGCTGTTCGAGCTGGCTGTTGAGACTGATATTGCGCAGCAGCAGACCCGCCCCGGCGGCGACGTCGGACAGCAGGTCACGATCCGCCGGCGTGATCGGATCGTTGCGGGGCTTGATGATTGTGAGCGACCCGAACAGCTCGCCGCGATGGAGTACTTGCCGAGACTCGGTGAACTCGTCATCGACCATGCCGTCGATCGCCACGGGCTCCACAGCGGCCACGCCCACGTCGGGGAACACGCCGCTCGCCTCGAGCATCTCGCCGCTCGCGAGCCACACGATCACGCGCTGTGCTCCGGTGCCCTGCGCCAGCAGTCGGGCAAGGTCACCGGTGCCATTGCCCGTAGCGGAGTTCGCCAGACTGGAGGTGACCTGGGACAACACCTCGTGGGGGCTCACCCGGTCGCCGTAGACCAAACGGTTGGCTGCCCGCTGAAGGCGCGAGCGGATCGGTTCGAACAGCACGGCCACCGTGGCCGCTGCGAAGATCGGCAGGAGAAGTCCGGGACCGCCCTGGTCTGGAAGGCCGATGACCAACAGCGGAACGATGACGACCGCCGCGTAGAGCCCGACGATCACGACCGCCAGGCCGAAGTACGTCACCGACTTCGAGATGATCGAGTCGATCTCGTACAGCCGGTACCTGGTGATCGCCACCCAGAACGAGCCGATCAACAGCACGAGCGGTACGAGGTTGATCAGAATCTGGATGGTCGGGCCCACGGATCCGGAATCTCCGCCCGTGCCCGCCCGAAGGGCCAACTCGCCGATCACGACGGACGCTCCACCCGCCGCGATCCAACGGATCTGGTGACGCATGACCGCATCGCCGTTTCGATAGCGGACCACCAGCGAGGCGATCCCGAGCAACGAACTGAGCAGCGCGAGGAGGATGAAGATTTCGGCAAGATCACCCAATGTTCCGCCGGGGTTCGGGATGGGACGGGTGCTCCAGGGATTGTTGGCGGCACTGGCCAACAGGAACGCGAGCCCCAGGGTCGTCGCCTGGAACCTGAGTGCCCAACGCCATCGAGGGGAGGGAACCTGCCCGTTGGGAAAGAGCAACAGGCCAATGGTCAGGGGAAGCAGAAAGGCTGGAATCCATCCGGCCGACAGGACCGTTGCTGCGATCGCCGGCGTCAGCTCAAGATCAGCGGGAACCAGCGCGCCCTCTTCGACATCGGCCGGAATGGCGAGGACGAGGGGCACCAGCGCGGCCGAATACAACCCTCCGAAGAAGGCGGCCACGGTGTAGGCCCACACCGATCGGTTCCGGGGCTGCTTCGGCAGGATCGTCCACGCCAGTGCGCCGAAGCCCACGGCCACCGATGCATTGATCGGAGTAGCGGTGTTCACGGCGCTCTGCCACCGGCCCAACGAGATGGCGGTGACGAGGCCACCGACGCCCAAGACCACGGCAACCGCCGCGATCGTGCGTCCGATGCGGATCCGTTGTTCGTCGGTCAGGGTCATCGTGGCCTCGGCGGGAACCGGTACGCGCCGACGGCGGTATCGCGGCCCTTGACCTTCGCCGGTTCGAGCTTGTCGGCTTCGGGGCGTTGTTCGATCGCGGCCCACGTTGGCTCGCTCAGCACCGTCTCGCCGGGTTCGGCCCACTGCTGGAGCCGCTGCGTCAGGTTCACCGTGTCGCCGACCACGGTGTATTCGAGACGCTCCTGCGAGCCCAACAACGCAGCTGCGACCAGGCCCGTCGAGAGCCCGATGCCGAGAGCGAAGACCGGCTGACTGCGCTGCTCCCACTGGTCGTTCAGCTCCCGCTGCGCCGCATGCATCGCGACAGCAGCCGCGACCGCTCGGTCGGCGTGGCCATCACTGGCGACCGGCGCGCCGAACACGGCCATCACTGCGTCGCCGACGAACTGCATGACCGTGCCCGCTTCGTCGAGGATCGCACGGTTCATCGCGGCGCGGTGCTCGTGCAACTGGCCGGCCAGCGCGCTCGGATCGGCGTGCTCGGCGATCGTCGTGTAGCCGCGGATGTCGGAC
>JANOEM010000271.1:0-2375 GCA_031413195.1 Actinomycetes bacterium | reverse complement strand
TAGTCACCGTAGCCGTCGCCGTTGAAATCGACCTGGCCGCTGCTCCCGATCTCCCCCGGACGGTGCGTAGTGGCGGTAATGTTCAAACCAAAGGCCACATCGACCTCGGGCGGGGTAATCACGGCTTTCTCCAGCGGGGCGCCAAGGCCCCCGGAAGTGAAGCCACCGCCGCCGCTGCCAGGCTCGATATTCAGCCCCGCGGCGATGTTCATCGTTCCGAGCGTGATCGTCCCTCCGGCACCACCCGCCCCCGTCGCTCCCACCCCGCCGGTGCCGGATTTGATCAGCACAAAGGAAGTGATCGAACCCAAATCGCTGATGTCCGTGATGCTGCCCCCCGCCCCGCCGGTCGGCCCGCGCCCGCCGTCGCCGGCGATGACCAGATAGCCGGCAGAGTCGCCGTTGAACCGCACGCTCTGGATATTCCCGCCGCGCGCTCCGATCCCGCCGTTGCCGCTCTCGACCGTGCCGATGTTAAAGGTGGTGGCATCCGACGCGGCCTTGATGCCGATGATATCGCCGCCGATCTGGCCCGTGGGAGGCACGAAGGCGGTGAGATAGCCGGTAAAATCCGTGTTCCTCGAGATGCCGAAGGAGAAGTAGCGCCCGCCCGCCTTGGTCCCGGTGAGGACGGACCCGATGCTCGGTTGCGAGTCGATGTAGTAATCGACCGAGCTGAACCCGTCGAAGACCTGCGCCTGGATGGTGCGCCCCGCGTCGTCGATGATCAGACCACCGTCCACGGCTCCGAAGCCCTTGCCGGCCAGGATATTGCCGAAAATGGAGTAGTTGCTGAGGACTGCGCGATTCTCGAGGTAGCCGGCATCCACCACCTCATCGCCATTCAGATCCGTGGAGGCGTTCACTTCAAAATCTTCGGCGCGAACCGACCGCAATTCGATCTTTTCAATGGTGCTATTGAGCAGCACGCGTCCATCCCCCCCGACGCCGGTGATGTTGTTGGCCGGATTCCGGTCGGAGTCGCTGAGTTCTTCCCCCAAGTTGAGATTGGTGACGATGTCGCCGTGGATGTCCACGAAGCTGATCAACCGCAGACCGTCCCCCGCACCGATGCCCGTGATCTCATTGGGATCGACGGTGGAGTTGTTGTTCAGATCGGTGATGAAGACCATCGCCGTCCCTTTCTCGACATAGACGAGATACTGGCCGGAGCCGGCACCGTTGCCGGTGGAGATTCCTTCGCCGGCATGGAGCAGATTGGCGCCAAAGGACGCCTGCTTGAAGCCAGCTTCGATCAAGCCCGCCGGGGCGATCCGCTGTTCGAGGACTTCGATGCTATTCTTCGCGGTGGATTTGAGAGTCATACGATTGGAGGGCAGTTAGATCTTGTTGTCGTTGTCGAAGAACACGCCGCCGATGAGGCTCGCCTCGGGGGTGAAGTTCAGGGTGGCTTGATCGAGCGCTTTGGCTACGATCAGACCGTCGATCGGCTTGTCGCCGAGTTGGAAGCCGACGTGAACCGGGCCGACGGGGGTAAACTTGAAGACGGCCGAAATGATTTCGTTGGGATCCACCATCGCTCCGACCAGATTGGCGGCGGTATATTGCGCGGCGGCGAATGCCGAACGCGGGACGAAGTTGAGGGTCTGGACTTCTGGATTGGCCGCCGTCCCCTGGATCGTCGTCGCGGCCGCCAGCGGCGCAAACTCGGTGACCAGGAACTCGACTTGTTCGCCCTGATTGTTGATGTCGAAAGTGACGATGTAAGCCGTCGCATCATCGGGATCGGCCGCGACGGTGACGGTCGGACCACCGAACGCCGTGTCGATCGCGTTCTGCACATCGAGCAGACTGGCATTGGCGGCGAGGCGCGGAGTCACGACGCCACCCACGTCGATGACGAACTCCCCAACCCCGAGCGTGTCCAACCGCTGCACCTCGGAAAGTTCAGCCTCGATCGCCATCAGTTCCCGGTCGCCGGTCAAGTTGAACTTGACGGTGAATCCATTCACCGCATCACCAGTCACCACCACCCCGCCGGCCAGGCCGATGGAGGCAACGTTGTTGTTCAGCTCATTCTGCACATCGACATTCGTCGCGTTAAAAGCCAGCGGTCCGGAGACATCCGCGCCAAAGGTGATCACGTAGGTTCCGTTGTTCTTCGGGGTGAAGGTCTGGCTCTCGGGGCTCACCAGCGTGCCCTCGATGGACGCTTTCACGAGCAGATCCTGCTGGCCGGAGATGACTTCGATCACGTCGCGGGAGAGTTGCTCCTCAGCCGTGAACTGCTCGATGTCTCCATTGACCGTGTTGGTGATCAGGAAGGACGCGCTCGGGTTGCGCACCACGATCATGGCGTCCGCGCCCGGGACGAGCAGCCCGTTGATGGCGTTCTGCACCGTCAGCGGGTCGAG
>JANOEM010000270.1:0-3689 GCA_031413195.1 Actinomycetes bacterium | reverse complement strand
CGCTGTTCAACTTCGCGCTGACGCTGCTGATCTTCCTCGGCTTCCTCCTCTGGACCGGCGCAGCTCGCCCGTGGCAGCCAGATCGATGCCACCACGCTCAAGCTGCACCTGACATCGTCGCCGCACGGGCTCTTCGTGCTCGCCGGCGCCAACGACCCGGTCGATGCCGATTCCATCGGGCACGCCCACGTGTCGCAGGTGTTGCCACTCCTCGCGGAGAGCTTCGACTTCGTGATCGTCGACACGCCTGCCGGGCTCGACGAGCGCACGCTCGCCGCACTCGAATGTGCGACCGATGTGCTGCTGGTGTCGAGCCTCGACGTGACCAGCATCCGCAGCCTCCGCAAAGCGTACGACGCGCTCGACCATCTCGGCATCGCTGCGGAAAGGCGGCTGATCCTGAATCGTGCCGATTCGAAGGTCGGCCTCGATCCGTCCGATGCCGAAGACGTCATGGGCATGAAGATCGCCTGCGCGATCCCGTCGAGCCGGGAGGTTCCGCTCTCGCTCAACCTCGGCACTCCGGTCGTCGCCAGCGAACCCAAGTCCGCGGTGGCCAAGCAGCTCCAGCTGCTGGCCGAGCTCTATGCACCGGCCGATCCACGGCCTGCTCGGAAGGGGTGGCGGCGATGAGCGTCGGCGAACGCATCAGCCAGGCACAACAGGCAGCAGCCCAGCGAGGTGACGTCGGACACACCTGGAAGCCGGCACCTGTCCAGAACATCGCGTTCGACGGGCTCGGCGACTTCAAGGCGAAAGTGCACGACGCACTCTTCCAACGCCTCGGCACCAGGCTCTTCGAGGCGACGAACGAAGAACAGATGCAGACGGTCGTCATGACCGAGATCAGCAACCTCATGGACGCCCGGGAGTCGGCGCTGTCACCGCAGGAACGCCAAGAACTCGTCCGCGATATCGCCCGTGACGTCATGGGCCTCGGCCCACTCGAGCAGTTCCTCGACGATCCGACGGTCAGCGAGGTCATGGTCAACGGCAGCAACAACATCTACGTCGAACGCTCCGGGATACTCGAGCGGACCAATGTGCGTTTCATCTCCGAGGAACACCTACGACGGGTGATCGAGCGCATCGTGTCGTCGGTAGGACGCCGAATCGACGAATCGTCGCCGATGGTCGATGCCCGCCTCGCCGACGGATCGCGAGTCAACGTCATCGTGCCGCCGCTGTCCCTGGACGGCTCGATCCTCACGATTCGCAAGTTCGCCAAGGATCCGTTCACCGTGACCGACCTGATCGCGATGGGCACGTTCACCGATGCATTCGCATCCGTACTCGCCGCATCGGTGGAGGGTGGCATGAACGTACTCGTCTCGGGAGGTACCGGAACCGGCAAGACGACCCTGCTCAACGTCCTGTCGAGCTTCGTTCCTCGGACCGACCGCATCGTCACGATCGAGGATGCCGTCGAACTGCAGTTGCACCAGGAACACGTGATCCGCCTCGAGGCTCGGCCGCAGAACACCGAAGGCAACGGGGAGGTCACCATTCGCGACCTCGTCCGCAACGCACTGCGCATGCGTCCCGACCGGATCATCATCGGCGAGGTCCGTGGCGCCGAAGCGCTCGACATGCTCCAGGCGATGAACACCGGTCATGACGGCTCACTCACGACCGTCCACGCCAACGCCCCCCGAGACGCCCTGTCGCGGCTGGAGACGATGGTGCTGATGGCGGGCTACGACCTGCCGACCCGGGCGATCCGCGAGCAGATCTCGTCGGCGCTGAACCTGATCGTCCAGATCGAGCGGGCCCGAGACGGGTCTCGACGCATCAGCCACCTCACCGAGGTGGTCGGCATGGAGGGCGAGATCATCACGCTGCAGGACATCTTCCGCTACGACCACAAAGTCGGGGCACTGGTCCCGACCGGCGTGCGGCCCGAGTTCGTCGACGAGCTCGGCCAGCGAAACGTGACACTGCCCGCCGGTCTGTTCACCGGCGCCGAGGCGTGGGTGCGATGAAGCGCTCACTGCAGTTCCTCGTCTCGTTGGTCCTCGGCGGGCTGGCGGTGGTGTCGATCGGTACCACTGCTGGCGCTCAGACCTCCGACGATGTCGAGGTCATCCTCGCCATCGACACCTCCGGGAGCATGGACGATGCCCTCGAAGCCGCCAAGGCGGCCGCGAACGAATTCGTCGCATCGATGCCGCCGTACGTCGCCATCGGTCTCGAAACCTTCGCGGACACGGTGACGGTGTTGTCACCGCCGACCACCGACCGCTCGGTGCTCACGACGCAGATCGCCTCAATCACCGCCAGTGGCGACACCGCCCTGTACGACCTGGTCGTCACGGCGAGCCAACACTTCACCCCGACCGTCGAGCACAAGGTGCTGGTGGTGCTGTCCGACGGCAAGGACGAAGGCAGCCTTGCCACGCTGGATGACGCAATCGCTGCCGCTGAGGGCGTGCAGGTCGAGGCCATCAGCCTGACCACCTCGGAGACCGATCTCGACAGTCTGACGGCACTCGGCCAGGTCACCGCCGCCGACGACGCGGTCGGTGTCTCCGCGGCGTTCGCACGAGTTGCGGGACTGGTGGTGGAGGTGATCGAATCAGTGACGGTTCCAAGTTCGGCTGTGCCGACCACGACCACGATCACGTCGCCCGCAGTGGTGTCCCCGGCCCCGTCGGTCGCCCCGGCGCCGGCTCCAGCCATCGCAGCCCAGGCGGTCGAGGCGTCGACGTCGTCGACGTGGCTGTTGCTGGGAACTGCCGGCGTCTTCGCCGGCCTCTTCATGATCGGCCTGCTGCTGTTTCCCCGTGAACGTGTTTCGAAGGCCCGGTTGGGTACCAACAAACCGCGCAGCGCATCGGACTTCGGCACGCGGACGATGTCAGCGATCGAGGAGGCGCTGGAGCGCCACGGAAAGCGAACCGATCTGGGCACCGCCCTGGCCGTCGCCGACATCTCTGCGAAGCCCGCCGAGTTCGTGGCGACGGTGGGTGTGGTCGCCGTTGTGGCCGGCCTCGTCGGTCTTGCGCTCAGCGGACCACTGGTCGGGCTGCTCGTCGGGATCGGTGTCTGTTTCGCCGCCCGTTTCCACGTTCGCCGGTCACAGGCCAAGCGCCGTGGAGCGTTCGCCGACCAGTTGCCCGACGTACTCCAGTTGGTGACCACTGCCCTTCGCAGCGGCTTCGGTCTCACCCAGGCGCTCGAGTCGGTGGCAGAGGAGGCGGAGGAGCCCGCCCGGAGCGAGTTCAGCCACGTCCTCGTCGAGTCACGGATGGGTCGCGACCTGTCGGACTCGATGCGAGCGCTCGCCCAGCGCATGCAGAGCAAGGATCTCGAGTGGGTGGTCGCGGCGATCGACATCAACCGGGAAACCGGCGGAAATCTGTCGGAGGTTCTCCACACGGTCGGCGCCACGATTCGCGAGCGCGGCCGAATGGCCCGCCAGGTCCGAACGCTCACGGCCGAGGGCCGGTTGTCGGCACGGATCCTCCTGGCACTTCCGCTACTGATGCTCGTGTGGCAATGGCGTGCCAATCCGGACAATTTCGAATTGCTGACCTACGGCGTCGGTCTCATTGCACTCTGCTTCGCCGGGATCCTCATGATCCTCGGTGGGATCTGGGTGCACAAGATCGTCAACTCGGTCGCCCTGTGACAAGGAGGATGTGACAAATGGAACTCGTACTGATCTTCGGAGCGATGGCCGCGCCTTC
>JANOEM010000269.1:0-4089 GCA_031413195.1 Actinomycetes bacterium | reverse complement strand
GCTCGAGGCGCTGATCACGTGAATCACCTACAGACCCGATCGGGGAGCGACCCAATGACCACATACGACGGTGCGATCTTCGACGCCGACAACCATTACTACGAGGCGGCCGACGCGTTCACCCGACACGTCCCCAAGCAGATGCGTAGCCGGTGCGTCGACTGGGTCCAGATGGACGACGGCAAGCGCTTCCAGCTCGTCGGTGGCCGACTGAACCGGGCACTGGGCAACCCGACGTTCAACCCGATCTCCAAACCCGGCGTGCTGCGCGAGTACTACAAGGGGAATCGGCGCGGTGTTTCGAGCGCGGAGCTGATCACCGGATCGCTCGAACCAATGCCCCCCGAGTACATGGATCGTGACGCCCGCATCGCTCGGCTCGACCAGCAGCGATTGGCCGCAGCATGGCTGTTCCCCACCGCGGGCGTCCTCTACGAGGAGCCGCTCCAGCACGACATCCCAGCGCTGACCACGACCTTCGGTGCGTTCAACAGATGGCTGGACGAGGACTGGGGTCTCACCTACCGCAACCGCCTCTTCGCGGCGCCGTACATGACGTTGGCCGACGTCGGCTGGGCCTGCGAGCAGTTGGAGTGGGCACTCGAACGTGATGCGCGCATCATCGTGCTCCGCCCGAGTGCGGTGTTCACACGCGACGGCGCTCGAAATCCTGGACACTCTGACTTCGACCCCTTCTGGGCTCGGGCCAATGAGGCCGGGATCACCGTCGTCACGCACATCGGGGCCACGAAGCACAGCAGTAACGGTTACGACGCGCGCGGCAACGACGTCCTCGGGCTCGGGCGCCGCCCCACGATCGCCAACTTCCACCGCACACGGAACATCAACGACTTCTTGGCCAGCCTGATCTTCGACAAGCTGTTCGAACGGTTCCCGAATCTCCGTGTCGCATCGGTCGAAAACGGTGGCGAGTTCCTCGGCGACCTGTTGCGGGTGCTGGCCAACACGAAGGAACGGATGGTCGGGTACTTCCGAGACGATCCGGTCGACACCTTCCGCGAACACGTGTGGATCAATCCCTTCTGGGAGGACGACATCCCGCTCGTCATCGACCAGATGGGTGCCGATCGAGTGATCCTCGGCTCTGATTGGCCGCACATGGAGGGCCTCGCCCAGCCTCGGGACCTGCTCGAGGAGTTGGGCAACGTCGGCGAGAGCGACATGTCCAAGATCCTGTTCGAGAACACGGCGTTCCTCAACGAACGCCGACCTGCCTGACGCCGAGCGACGACGGAGACCGAGATGAACTACCAAGACATCCGCTACGAGGTCGAGGACGGTCGAGCGCGGATCACGCTGAGCCGGCCCGACAGCCACAATGCGATCACCTCCACGATGCTGCGTGAGATGGAGGCGGCGCTGTGGGACGCCGACGACGACACGTCGGTGCACTGCGTCATCTTGCGCGGCGACGGGCCCTCGTTCTGTTCTGGCTACGACCTCACGGATCTGGGTCGCCCGAAGATCGAGGGTCGGCGAACGGGCCGAACGCACGATGACGACATCTGGATGATCGAGCAGAACAACCGCAGGGTCAGGGCCATCTGGGAGATCCACAAGCCGTCCATCGCCCAGGTGCACGGTAACTGCCTCGCCGGTGGCACCGATCTGGCGCTGGCGTGCGACATGGTCATCGCCGCGGATGACGCCCGCATCGGATTCCCAGCGGCGCGTTCGATGGGGGCGTTGCCGAGCAACCTCTGGATGTACCACTGCGGGCCGCAGTGGGCGAAGCGGCTACAGCTCACCGGCGACAGCGTCACCGGAACCGACGCGGCGGCGATCGGTCTCGTGTTGAAGTCCGTGGACGCGGCGGTGTTGGAGGACGAGGTCGAGGGCCTAGCCGACCGATTGGCCCTCATCGACCCCGATCTGCTGGCCGCGAACAAGCGCATCACCAATCTCGCCCTCGAACTGATGGGCGCGCAGACGTTGCAGCGCCTCGCCGCCGAGACCGATGCCCGGGCGCACCGCGCTCAAGCTGTGCGCGAATACGGTCGATCGATCCGGGACAACGGCCTGAAGGAAACGCTGCGTCGTCGCGACGAACACTTCGGCGATGGCTTCGCTCGGGTGAGCGAGGCCGAGGGCAGACGCACGGGGCGGCCCGGCGCGTGAACTTCGAGGACGATCCTCACGACGCACGATGGCGCACCGCGTGCGCTGTGTGGATCACCGAACACCTCGACGGACTTCCGGCCACCACCGTGGGCCCGGTCGAACGAGCTAAGTGCTGGCAGGCGATGAAATTCGACGCCGGACTGGCCAAGATCCCCTGGGGCCCCGAGGAGGGCGGGCGCCACGGTACCGAGATCCAGCAGATCATTTTCGACCAAGAACAGGCGAAACAACGGACGCCGCCCAACCTGTTCCAGATGGGACTCGACCTCATCGCGCCGACGATCCGTGCCCACGGCACCGACACACAACGAGAGCGCTACCTGCGCGAGACGCTCCGCGGCGACCTCATCTGGTGCCAGATGTTCAGCGAACCCGGTGCAGGCTCCGACTTGGCAGGACTCGCCACGAGCGCCGTCCGTGACGGTGACGAATGGGTCATCAACGGGCAGAAGATCTGGACAACCGGCGCGAACATCGCCGACTTCGGGGAGGTGCTGTGCCGCACCGATCCCGATGCACCCAAACACCGAGGCATGACGGCGTTCATTCTCGATCTTCGTTCCCCGGGCGTGACCATTCGCCCCCTCAGGCAGATGACCGGCACAGCCGAGTTCAACGACGTTTTCCTCGACGACGTACGAGTGCCCAACGGCAACGTGCTCGGCGCGCCGGGCGACGGCTGGCACGTCGCCGTGACCACCCTGATGAATGAGCGCAGGACGATCGGTACCGGTGCCTCGACGCGCCAGAGCCCAATGCCCCATCGGCTCGCCGACCTCGCTCGCCGCACGGGCCGACTCGATGCCATCGCCCGCCATCGGATCGTCGACATCCACATCCAGTGCGAACTCCTTCGATTCGTCGGCCTCCGAACCCTCACCGCCGCGATGCAAGGTCGTCGTCCCGGTCCCGAAGGCTCCGTTGCGAAGCTGGCATCTAGTCGCCTCAACACCGACATCGGTGCCCTGGGCATCGATCTTCTCGGCGGAACAGCCATGGCGGCCGGACCGGACGAGGCCCGCTGGGTGACGCGGTTCCTGTGGGGACCGGGACACCGGCTCGGTGGCGGCACCGACGAGGTCAACCGAAACATCGTCGCCGAGCGCGTCCTCGGACTGCCGGCCGAGCCTCGCACCGACGACAGCCTTCCATGGCGCGACATCCCGAGGAGCACACGATGAGCCACAACGCGCCCAACGACCTCCTGAGTCGGTATGGCGACCACCCGGCGATCGTGATGGCCGGCTCAGGAAGAACGGTCAGCTACGGCGAGCTCGACCAGCGTTCGACGCGACTGGCTCGAGCGTTCGACGAAGCCGGACTCCGGCCGGGCGACCACGTCGCGTTGATGCTCGACAACCAGCCCGAGTTCTTCGACGTGCTCTGGGCGTCGTTCAGGTCGGGACTGTACGTGACTCCGATCAACTGGCACCTCGGGACCGACGAGGCTGCCTACATCATCGGGGACTGCGACGCGAAGGCGTTCGTCACCTCGTCCGACCTGGCCGGCGTTGCGGCGCAGCTGTCGTCGCGCGTCCCGAACGTCGCCCTGAGGCTCATGGTCGGCGGAGCGATCGACGGGTACGAGGGCTTCGAGGCGACGCTGGCGGGCGCATCTGCGGAGCCGCGGGTCGACGAGCGCTCCGGGGCGCTGATGCTGTACTCGTCGGGCACCACTGGGTACCCGAAGGGCATCGTGCGCCGGTTGCCATCTCAGCCGTTCGGCGCGGCGCCCGACGCCCTCACCGCGTTGATGTCGCACCGCTACGGGGCGGATGGCCGATCGGTCTACCTCAGCCCAGCTCCGCTCTACCATGCGGCACCCATCGGCTTCTCGACTGGGGTCCAACGGATCGGGGTCACCGTCGTGGTAATGGAACGCTTCGACGCCGAGGCGGCGCTGCGCACGATCGAAGAGTCCGCTGTCACCCATGCGCAGTTCGTGCC
>JANOEM010000268.1:0-1802 GCA_031413195.1 Actinomycetes bacterium | reverse complement strand
TCTGTCCCGCGATGCACACCGAGATGTGGGAGCACCCAGCCGTTCAAGAGAATCTGGCCGTACTCCGCAGGCGGGGAGTGACGATCGTCGAACCCGACGAAGGCCGACTTGCCGGCGGTGACCACGGCAAAGGCAGGCTCGCATCACCCGAGCGGATCGTGGCTGCAGTCGAACGGGCCTTCGTCAAGCAGGATCTGGCCGACGTTCGGGTAGTCGTCACGGCAGGTGGAACCCGAGAACCGATCGATGCGGTTCGGGTCATCACCAACCGCAGCAGCGGCAAGCAGGGTTACGCGATCGCGGCGGAGGCCGCCGCGCGCGGGGCGCTCGTGACGTTGGTGTCCACTGTCGAACTTCCGACGCCCAGCGGGGTCGAACTGATCCGGGTGGAGACGGCCGCTGACATGCAGGCTGCGATGATCGATCTCGGCCCGCTGGCGGACATCGTGGTGATGGCAGCGGCAGTTGCGGACTTTCGCCCGGCTGTCCCATTGGTTCGAAAGATCAAAAAGCAAAGCGGGATTCCGGATCTCGTCCTCGAATCGACTCCAGACATCCTGGAGCACCTCGGTCGGGAGAAGCCGGCCGGTCAGGTCCTCGTCGGGTTCGCCGCCGAAACGGACGATCTCGTCGCAAATGCAGACGCCAAGCTTCGTCGCAAGAACCTCGATCTGATGGTCGCCAACGATGTCGGCGCGCCCGGAGTTGGCTTCCAACACGACACCAATGCCGTATGCTTGCTGCGGCCAGATTCGCAGATGGTGACGGTCAGCCTCACCGACAAGCGATCGATCGCCCGAATGATTGTCGATGTAATCATCGAGATCCGTTCGGGCAGTCGCTCGGCGTAGCGTCAGATCGAAACCCCAGATCCCCCAATCACCAGACAGTACGGAGTAGCGCAGTGAGCCAGTGGACATTTACCAGCGAGAGCGTGACCGAAGGTCACCCCGACAAGATGGCCGATCAGGTCAGCGATGCCGTGCTGGACGCAATCCTCGCCGAAGACCCACATGGTCGCGTTGCGTGCGAGACGCTGCTCACAACCGGGCTGTGCGTCGTCGCTGGTGAGATCACCACCAATGCATATGTCGACATCCCAAAGATCGCACGCGAGGTGATCAAGGACATTGGCTACGACAACGCCCTGTTCGGCTTCGACGGGAACACCTGCGGAGTCATCGTCAGCATCGACGAGCAGAGCGTCGACATCGCTCAAGGCGTCGACAAGAGCGAGGAACTGCGCGGTGGAAAGGCCGGCGAGGACACGATCAACGCTCAAGGAGCCGGCGACCAGGGCATGATGTTCGGCTACGCCTGCGACGAGACTCCGGACCTCATGCCGCTGCCGATCTGGTTGGCGCACCGTCTGGCGGAACGACTCAGCGAAGTCCGCAAGTCCGGCGCTGTTCCCTACCTCCGTCCGGACGGCAAGACCCAGGTCACGTTCGACTACGAGCACGGCAAGCCGGTGGCTCTGAAGGCTGTCCTGATCAGTACCCAGCACCAGGACGGCATCGATCGGGACACCGTCATCCGGCCCGATCTGATCGAACAGGTGATTCGCCCGATCGTTCCTGCCGCATTCGCCGATCAGGACTACAATATCTATGTCAACCCAACCGGGAACTTCGTGGTCGGCGGGCCTCACGGTGATACGGGCCTCACCGGTCGAAAGATCATCGTCGACACCTATGGCGGAATGGGCCGCCACGGTGGCGGCGCTTTCAGCGGCAAAGATCCGAGCAAGGTCGACCGGTCAGCCGCCTACGCCGCGCGCTGGGTCGCAAAGCACGTCGTGG
>JANOEM010000267.1:0-6328 GCA_031413195.1 Actinomycetes bacterium | reverse complement strand
AACTCTCAGACGACACCCGAGAAACCCTGCCGTCACTCAAACTCCCAGAGGTCGGCGACACCGCAATCTTCCACCTCGTCGACATCGACGAAGCCGAAATACGCAACTTCGACACCGGCCAGGCCGAAACGTGGCCCGACGGAAACACCAAGATGCAGAAGGTCATCACCGCCCAACTCATCTCGGCCACCGGCACCGCTGCCGCCGGCACCCGCGACGAACCCGTCGACCCCACCCCCGGCGACGTGTACACGATCTGGTGCGGTGCGTCCGGGTCCTATCACTGGCGTGAAGCCGTCAAAGCGTTGCGCAAGAAGGAGGGGCGCTGGCCCGCTGTCGGCGACGTCGTCAAATGGACCCTCGAGCGCGAGAAACCCGCCAAGACCAAAGGCATGAACCCGCACAAGGTGCGCACGTTCACCATCCGCCCCCCCAAGCCCGACGAGGCCCCCGGCGTCGCAGCGGCCGAGAAAGCGCACCTCGCCCCCCGCCAAGCATCCCCCGAGCCGATCACCCTCAACGACGAACGAGCCTACGACCCGAACGAGGAACCGTTCTAGAGCCATGCCGCCCGACCGGAAGGCCCCCACGTTCGAGCCGTGGGCGGGCACGTGATGACCACACCCAAGACGCTCCACAACTGCACCGTCGACGAATTCGGAATGCTCTGGTGGAAGGTCACCGACACCGACCGCGCCACATTCGTGCACCGCGTCACCGACAACCCCGACGCCAGCGCAGACGACCGAATCAAACTCGCAATCGCACAAGGGTTCCACAGCATCAACACAGACGAAGACGGCTACGACGACGACGTGGACCCTGACGGGCCACCCGCACCCGTCCAAACCACCCCGTTCCCCGTCACCGCGCTACCAACCTGGGCGCAACCATTCGTCACCGAACTTGCCCAACAAAACCAGACACCCATCGACCTCCCCGCCCTCGTCTCCATCGGCGCACTCTCCGCCGTCGCCACACAACACCGGAGCACACTCAAAGTCGTCGGCACCTGGGACGAAGGCCCAAACCTCTACCTCGCCGTCGCCATGCCCCCAGGCGCCGGCAAGAGCCCCGTCATGAACGCTTTGATCGCACCAGTTGAGGAAGTCGAACAGCTCAACATCGCCGACAAAGCCGACACCCGACGCACCCTCGCCGCCCACATCGTCACCCTCGAAAAACGGGTCAAAGACCTCACCAAAGACCTCGAATCCACCAACGACCCAGGCCCCCTCCTCATCGAAGACTGGAAACGGGCCACCCAAGACCTCGAAGACACCAAAGCACGCATCGACGACGGCCGCATGCTCGCCGACGACACCACCCCCGAAGCCCTCATCGCCCTGCTCGCACGCAACGGGCACACCATCTCGCTCATCTCCACCGAAGGCGGCATGTTCGACAGCTTGGGCCGGTACGTCGAACGAGGCACACCACCCAACCTCGACGGGCTCCTCAAGATCTGGTCAGGCGACACCGTCAAAGTGGACCGCAAAAGCGGCGAACCCATCCGGCTCGAACACCCACGGGCAACCGTCTGCCTCACCGTTCAACCCTCCGTCGTAGCCAAAGTCCTCGCAAACCACGAATTCGTAGGCCGCGGCCTGGTCGCCAGGTTCATGCTCGCCCAACCTGAAAGCTACGTCGGCAGACGAAACATGATGGCCGTCGCCGAGGTAGGCGAAGCCTCAGCCACCCAATGGCGCGCCGGCATCATGGCGCTGCACGACACCGGGCAACGACACATGACCCTCGACGGGCTCGCCCTTACCGCGTTCCTCGGATTCAGGTCACTCCTCGAGGAACGCAGGTTCATCGGCGGCGACCTCGAAGCACCCACCCTGATCGAGTTCAGCACCAAATGTGAGAGCTCCGTCGCGCGCCTCGCGCTCATCTTCGCCCTGGCCGACAACGCCACCCAAGTCACCTACAACCACATGATACGGGCCATCCGGGTCGGGCACTACTGGGTCGCCCAAATGATCGGACTGGCCGGCGACCACAAGGCCAGCACCCTCGACAACCGTGTCCAACGGTTCATCACCTGGATGGACAAGAAGCACCCCGACGGCGGACCCGTCAAGGTGCGCGACGTCGAACGATCAGGCATGTATCGGCGATCCGGGCACCACGACAAAGACTCGATCATGGACGTGTTCGAACGGGCCGAACAGCTCGGACACGGGTCGATTGACTGGTCCTCGGAGACCTCAGTGACGTTCACCAGGAACTGCGCGACAGCGCGCGACAAGCGCGGCAACTTATCCACGCAGAGTGAAACAGACCCCCCAAATACCACAGAGAGTCAACAAAAGGCCGCGCTGTCGCGCGCCTACAAAGAGTATGAAAAAACACACTCTCTCTCTATTTCTCATTCTCTTACCGACGAGCGCGCGACACGCGCGACAAACGACCCCGACCCCGACGACGACTGGAACCGCGTGTACACCGACGACGAGCTCAACCCATGACCACCCCCACCGTCATCGGCGCAGACCTGTCCTACACCGCCACCGGCATCGCATGGGCCGACCAATGCGTCGACCTGTTCACCACCGACCCCAACACCAACGACATCCAACGATGCCAACGCATCGCCCTCGACGTCCTCACACTCACCCCACCAGGCGCCGACCTCGTCTGTATCGAAGCCGGTGTGTACCGCTCCACCTACGCGTTCCGAGCAGGACTGCTCCACGGCCTGGTTCGCGACCGGCTCGCCACCGAACGCCCACGCACTCGTGTGGTGCTGGTGCCACCCGGCACGCTCAAGATGTTTGCCACCGGCAAAGGCAACGCCGACAAAACCCAGATGGTCGTAGCAGCCCGAGACCGGCTCGGCTACGACGGCACCGACGACAACTGCGCCGACGCACTCTGGCTCCGAGAACTCGGCATGCACGTGCTCGGCGCCGACACCGTTACCAGCCTCCCCCAAACACACCTGCGCGCCCTGGACAAAATCCGATGACCGCCCCGTGGGTCACGATCCGATGGCCCGGCGAAACCGCGCACCAACAAGCCAAACGGCAACAACGAACCAACTACGACAACCGCAGCCCCTACACCGGCGACAACGAACTCGACCGAGTCATCTACGCGTTCATCCACGACCTCGACCAAGGAACCTGAATGGGCACCAGCCTCAGCTACTACGACACCGCCCTCGCCGAGGCCTACCACAAACACGGAACGCCACGAGAGCCCGAAACTGGTGCCCCCTGCGTCCACAACGGCTGCCCCCGCCCCGGGACACCGCAACCCGACGGCGAGGTCTGCTGCCCGTATCACCGCCAGCACCACGGCGGGGAGCTCGAGCAGGGCAAACGGGCGACGCTGCACCACCGCAACCACAGATGACCCCCCGCGACCGCCGCCGCTACATCGACCCAGCCACCGAACACGTAGACATCTACGTCACCCGCCACGCATCCCGACACGACCAATGGCTCATCGACATCTACGCCGCCTACACCACCCGACCAGTCGCCACCACCCACACAGCCCCCAGTGAACACGCAGCTCACGCCTGGGCCAGCCGCCGCTACCGCAACATCCGCGAAATCGCCACCGTGTGGCAATAAAGGAGACCAGATGCCCCGCACACCACGGCTCACCACACCTGAGCTCGAGCAGATCCTCGCCGAGCTGACCGCCATCGTCGCCGAACTCGCCCGCCACGCCACCCGCTCAACGGTCACCGTCGCCGAGCAAGCCCGTGTCCGGGCCGAGCAGTACTCGCCGGGTGTGTCCGCGACGGTGACCGGCGCCGGGAACGGGCGCAGCGTCGGGACCGTGTCGGACCCGACCGGCGAAGCCGTGATCCGCGCCGAGAAACTAACCCGACCCACCGACGGCACCGAACCCCGCCACGCCGGATGGCACGCCGACCCAACCGAATGGTGGCCCACCCAACTTGCCGTCGCCGCCCGTGCCACGGTCACGATCGCTGGGCGCCTCGCCGACGTCGTCACCGCGATCAACGCCCACGCCGCCCCGATCATCGATGACCGCACCGGGCGGCGCACCGACACGCTCGGCGCCGGACTGTGCCGGGCGTGCGACCACCACGCACCCGGCACCGCGACCGACCGTCTCCGAGGCGGGCTCTGCGACCCGTGCCGCAAACGATGGGAACGCACCACCACCGAATACATCGACCGCGCCGAATACGTCCGCAACTGGCGACACGCCAACGGGCTCGCCCCACTCCACCCCGACACCGAACACAACCGCACCGACCCGACATGACAAACTTGGAGTGCCCATGCCCAAGCATCGAAACCTCGTGCCATTCACCGAGGGCTGCACGTAACCTCGCGACAAGCGAGCGCCACCTTCGCTCGATGGTGTTCCGCCGTGAGATCCCGTACCACAAGGTCGGTCGCCTCGTCCGCTTCGACCTCGATGAACTCGACGCGTGGCTCGACGCCCACCATGTCGAGGCGGAATCGTGAGCGCCGGTGCTGTGACGCCTACTGCGCTCTACAGGATGCGAGATAGCGGAGGCCGGTTGCTCTACGTAGGTATATCTAAGCGCCTCCCCGAACGGCTCACGGAGCATCGCAAGAGCAAGCCATGGTGGTCACAAGTCGCCCGCATCGACATCGAGCACTTCGCCGATGTCAGCGATGCGATCGCAGCGGAGGCGAAGGCCATCAGAAGCGAACGCCCGCTATGGAATGTCCATCACGCACGATCCGAGCCGTCGGCGAGACCAAGGACCAGAATTGTGACCGTCATCGAGACCGCAGCCCTCTTAGGGGTCTCACCAAAGACTGTCATTACGTGCATAAGTCAACAGGACCTCCCGGCGGCCGACACGGTGCGAGGCACATTGCTCTCGTGCTCTTCAATCGAGCTATGGCTGGAAGCATGCAGTGAGGGGGGGGACCGGCCCCCGCCCGACCGTGAGGGCTTGCTAGCGGAGGCGCGTGTCGCGTTAGCGGACGACCTGAGGGCGGACGACTTGAGCCGAGCGCGAGCGCGCATGGCGTCGGCGGAGGCACCCGCGCCGCCCAAGCGCGGCCGCCCCGTTGGTCGGCCGGTCGCCGGGTCGGGCATGTCAACTGCGCAGCTCCTCGCCGACCTGCACCGGTGCGTCGTGTCCCCATCTTGTCCCCACGACGCGCACCCCACCTGACCTGCACTAACACGATGCTTGCTATCAATGTCCCCACGAACTATGATCCCGATCACTAACTTGCGACACACTCGTGCACGCAAGTTGGGAGCAGAGCCCGAGCCCGACGGCCGGGCTCTCGTCGCGTCTAACCTCGACCGACTCGCGTCGTTGACCGACTGACCAGCTCGCGCGACAAACGCGATTCGCGAATTCGACGAAACGCGAAAAGTTCGCGACTCGAAAACAACGGGGGCCCCCGCTCCCTCCAACCCCGAGACCCTCCCAGACCCGCCTCCTCGGAAGGCCGCTGTACGGTTCCTGGCCCGGGTTTGGTCGGGAGGTGGTTTTCGGATGGTGCGCTGTTTGTCGTGTTCGGTGCTTGTCGGGCGGGTGGTGCGTGGTCGGTGCCGGTTGTGTGAGTCGGCTCGCCGCCGGGTTCGGGACGTGGATGCTCGTGCGGCGGGTGCGGTGCCGGTCGGGTCGTTGTGTTGGTTGTGTGGTTTGGGTGAGAGGCCGGGTGATCCGATGACTTGGGATCATGTGGTGCCGATCAGTCGTGGCGGGGCGCGGGGTGTGGTTCGTCCGGCGCATCGGTCGTGTAACTCGGGTCGTCGGGACCGGTTGTTGTGACGGCTCGGAAGGCGGGCGGGCAACGTCAGCGTCGGAACACGGCGGACCTGGAGGTGATCGGCGGTGCGGCGGTGTCGGTTCCGCCGCCGCCTCATCCGGCGACGGGTCCGAAGCTGTATGTGGAGACGGTCGCTCAGTGGCACGCGTTCTGGGGTTCGGACGTCGCGGGGGCGATCAACGAGGCGGATATGCCGGCGTTGACTCGACTGTTTCGGATGCTCGATGAGCGGGAGCGGTATTCGAGGATCACCCGCAAGGAGCCGTTGTCGAAGGGGTCGACGGGCCAGGTCGTCGTGCATCCGTTGTCGAAGCAGATCGCGTCGTTGGATTCGCGGATCACGTCGTTGGAGGACCGGTTCGGGATCACCCCGCGGGCGCGTCTTGGGCTGGGGTTGCAGGCGACGGGGTTGCGGAAGTCGGTGGAGGAGCTGAATCGGGAGTTCGCCGCGGAGGAGGACCTGGAGCTGATCGAAGGGGAGCTGGTCGACGATGACGAGGACCCGCGCCGGGTGGCGCGTTGACCGGGCTGCGGGATTCGTTGGGCGGGAAGGCGTGCCGGTGGACGGAGCG
>JANOEM010000266.1:0-4027 GCA_031413195.1 Actinomycetes bacterium | reverse complement strand
GGCCATGCAAAGGTGCCCGAGAAGGAATCCGGCGTTCCGGGAGAGCCGGGCTTGCTCGCCAGAAATGCTCCGTACTTGACGAAGACGTTCGAACCGGCCGGCGGGATGCGGTAGCCGACTTCGATCTTGGTGTTCTTGCCGTCCAGGGTGGCGACGTTGCCGCTCCACGACGAGGCGGTGTAGCTGACCGTCCCCGTGCAGTCGACTGAGGCAGCGATTTCGGAGTGGTGCGCGCTGGCGACCTGTGCTCCTACCGCAAGTGTGACCACGGATGCGATCAATCCGACCGCGAGCATCATTGCTCGGCGGGTCGTGCTGGGATTCGACGCTGGACTCGACATTTCGTACCTATCCGGGTGCTCGCCCGCTCAACGAGAGCGGTCTCACTCGAAGGTCGGGTTCGCCCTTGCTCCCCGGCGGGCAAGGCGACCAATCGGCGCCCGCTGGATCATCACACCCCTCGTGTTGGTGCGATGGTACGCACGCAAGTCGCAGCGCTGCAATCGTGCGGGCGGCATCTGAACGGATTTGGGCCGAACGGCCTACCGGTCACCCGAGATCGCACGCGAGCAGATCGTCGTACGTCTCGCGCCGCACGACGAGCCGGGCCTGGCCATCACCGACGAACACGACGGGGGGCCGGGTGACCTTGTTGTAGTTGCTTCCCATGCTGTGTCCATAGGCGCCCGTTACGGGGGTTGCAAGTACGTCACCGACACGCACATCGGCGGGAACAGCCGCATCGAGGATCAGGACGTCTCCGCTCTCGCAGTGCTTGCCGACCACACGAACCACTTCTGTGCGCTCGGCCAGCACGTCCCGGGGCAGAAATGCCTCGTAGCCGCTGCCGTACAGGACCGGGCGAGGGTTGTCGCTCATTCCTCCGTCGACCGCTACATAGGTTCGAACGTCGGGGATGTGCTTCACGGTCCCGACCGTGTAGAGCGTGACGGCCGCTGAGGCGACGATCGAGCGTCCGGGTTCGACGCTGACCCTGGACTTCACGCCGAGTGCCGCGCACGCGTCGAGCAGGACGCCGCCCCATTGGCCGATCGTCGGTGCCTCTTCGCCAACGGTGTACGCGACTCCGAGGCCGCCGCCGAGGATCAGTTCGGGAAGACCGAGAGGCACGGCGAAGCCCGCCATGACTTCGGCTGCCTTGGCGAAGCTGGAAGCGTCGAAGACGTTCGATCCGATGTGGCAATGGAATCCGACCAACCGCATCGCCGGAGACCGGCGCGCCCGTTCGAACGCGATGATCGCATCGCCATTGCCGAGGTTGAACCCGAACTTGCTGTCGTCCTGACCCGTCGCGATGAACTCGTGCGTGTGGGCATGGACTCCTGGTGTGATCCGAAGGATGACGGTGGGTATCGGCAGTCCTTCGCCGCGCAGGAGTTCGAGCCGGTCCATCTCGTCGAAGCTGTCGATCACCACATGACGCACGCCAACGGTGAGTGCGAGCCGCAATTCGTCAAGGTTCTTGTTGTTGCCGTGAAAGGTGCACGCGTCGGGAGGCACACCGGCCGCCATTGCGACGTGCAGTTCGCCCCCGGTTGCGACATCGAGCAACAGACCCTCGTCGTAGGCCAACCGAGCCATCGCCTTGCACAGGAATGCCTTCGTCGCGTACACGACGTTCTGGTGCCCGAATGCCGCCACGGCTTCGCGGCAGCGATTCCGGAGATGGGCTTCGTCGTACACGAACAGCGGCGTGCCGTAGGTGTCGGCGAGCTCGAGCAGCGAGCAGCCGCCAATGGTCAGCGAACCATCGGCGGTTACCGAGGCGGTGTCGGGCAGCAGCGACATCGGTACGGGCGCGGTTCTCGGATCGGTGACGAAATCGCTCATGCTCTACATCCGTTCCGGGGCGGTGATCCCGAGTAGGTCGAGGCCGGTGGCGAGGACCCGGGCAGTGATGTCGCACAACGCGAGGCGGCTCATTCGGGTGGCTTCGTCTGGCGCCTTGATGACGGGGCAGTGCTCGAAGAACGCGGTGAAGTCCTGGGCGAGATCGAACAGATACGTACACAGCCGATGTGGGCTGTACTTGTCGATGGTGTCCCAGACAGCGCTGTCGAACGCGAGGAGCCTCAACGCCAGGTCCCGCTCCTGGGCGGTCCCCAGCATCAGGGTCACATCGCCGCCGCGCACATCGGCTCGGTCGATTCCGGCGCGCCGAAAGATGCTGCAGATCCGGACGTGGGCGTATTGCAGGTATGGCGACGTGTTGCCATCGAAGGCAAGCATCCGGTCCCAGTCGAAGATGTAGTCCTTGATCCGGTCGGTCGAGAGGTCCGCGTACTTGACGGCGCCGATACCGATCGCTCGGGCGACCTCGTCGCGCTGTTCGGCGGAAAGGTCGGTGTTCTTCTCGTCGATCGCCGTGGCGGCGCGGACGACCGCCTCGTCGAGCAGTTCGATGAACTTCAGCGGCTCGCCGCTGCGACTCTTGAGGATCTTGCGATCAGCCCCGAGAACGTTGCCGAAGATCACGTGCACGGCTTCGGTCGGGGGCTTCAGCCAGCCAGCCATCTCAGCGACCTTGAACACCATCGCGAAGTGTTGGGCCTGAGGCGCGCCGACGACGTAGAGCAGCAAATCGCCGTGCACACGTTCGATCCGGTCAATCACGCATGCCAGATCACTCGTGCTGTAGTTGAATCCCCCGCCGCGCTTTTGGGCGATGAGTGGCAACGGGTCGCCATCGCGATTCGTGAACCCGGGCGGGAACACGACATCGGCCCCGTCACTCTCCTGCAACAGACCTGCGCTGTCGAGTCGCTCGATCACCTGGGGCAGCAGTGGGTTGTACATGCTCTCGCCCGCAAGATCGGCATCTGTCAGCAGTACACCGAGCTTCGAATAGACGGCGTTGAAATGGCTGGTGCTCTGCGCGACCAACAGATGCCACAGTCGCAACGTCTCTGTGTCGCCGCCTTGCAACAGCACCACTCTGGCGCGAGCCCGATCCTGGAACGCTGGGTCCGAGTCGAACTTGGCCCGGGCCTGTTTGTAGAACCCGTCGAGATCACCGACGGACAACCCGGCTGCGGCTTGGTCCTCACCGAGATCGGTGAGGTGCTCGATCAACATCCCGAACGGGGTGCCCCAATCGCCGATGTGGTTCTCGCGGATCACGGTGTGGCCGACGAACGTGAGCAGGCGAACCAGGGAGTCACCGATGACCGTTGTGCGCAGATGCCCGACGTGCATCTCCTTGGCCACGTTCGGGGCCGAGTAGTCGATGACGACCCGCTTCGGCGCGGCCACCGGGCGGACTCCGAGATGATCGTCGGTGCCGGCGACCACGAGCTGCGCAGCCAGGAACTCGTCGGAGAAGGTGAGGTTGAGGAAACCCGGACCTGCGATCTCCACACTGCTACAGACACCGACCAGCGCCGGCTGCGCCGCGGCGAGCACAGCTTCGGCCACCTGTCGCGGGTTCTGACCCAACCGCTTGGCAATCGCCAGCGCGCCGTTGGCCTGCGCGTCTGCACGATCGCTCGGACGGACTACGGGGTCCGCGCCGACACCGCCGACCGCGGCAAAGGCAGGTTCGATGAGGCGTGAGACAGTGACAACGGGATCAGCCATGGACGAACCATTGTGCCGGATCAGCGGCATCAATCCAGACCCGATATCCGACGCTATCCCGGGCGCGATATCGGCGCCGAGCGGCGCTAACGTGCACTCCGCTTTCCCTGCCCTCGTAGCTCAGGGGATAGAGCATTGGTTTCCGGAACCATGTGCGGGAGTTCGAATCTCTCCGAGGGCGCTGACACTGCGGTACCCGCAGGTAGTGGGGCGCAGGCATCACATGTCGCGCCGGACGCGACATGTGATGACAGCGTCGGTCGTCGGGCGGAGCTCAACCTCCGACGGCCTCTTCGATTCGGAAGGCTCCCCGCATCACCGGATGAATGCGACAGAAGTACGTGTACGTACCCTCAGGCAGATCGGTCGGAACGGTCCACGTGACCCGATTGGCGGTCGGCGGGCCGCCGAGTCCGAGCTCGCCTGAGTC
>JANOEM010000265.1:0-1937 GCA_031413195.1 Actinomycetes bacterium | reverse complement strand
GGTCGGCACCTCGATCTGACCATCGCGCATCTCGAACGGCGCGGTGATGTCGCGGGTCCAGTACCGCTTCGTCGCCGAGATGTCGCCGGGCAGCGTGAACCCTGCAAGCGAGGCGAGGGCGAGGTTTGCCGCGCGACCGATTCCTGTCTCCAACATCCCGCCGCACCACACCGGGATGCCGGCCGCGACGCAGTGGTCGTGGATGTCTCGGGCGGCTAGGTAGCCCCCGACTCGGGCGGGTTTGATGTTGATGATGTGTGCGGCGCCGAGAGCAAGCGCGCTCCGGACGTGGTCGATCGAGCGGATTGCCTCATCGAGACAGATCGGGGTCGCGATCCGGCGAGCGAGCTCGGCATGGCCGACCAGGTCGTCTTCGCCGAAGGGCTGCTCGATCAACGCCAGGTCGAATGCGTCGAGCCGACGGAGATGTTCGATGTCGGCTGTCGAGTACGCGGTGTTCGCATCGACCTGCAGCATCACGTCGGGATTGGCCTCGCGAACGCGGCGAACAGGATCGACATCGAATCCCGGTTCGATCTTGAGCTTGATCCGTTGGTATCCGTCTGCGACGTAGCCGGCAACGACGTCGACCAACTCGTCGATGGTGTCGGTAATGCCCACGGAGACGCCGACGTCAACTGCAGCGCGGCCTCCGCCGAGGTACTGCTGGAACGACTGGTGCTGACTGCGCAGTTGCGCGTCGAGCAGGGCCATCTCGATTGTGCTCTTGGCCATCCGATGGCCCTTGACCGGGTCGAGGATCGTCGCGACCTGCTCGGCCCGCATCGCGCCTGCGGCGAACAGACGGGGAGCGAGGTGTTCGGAGAACACCGGGTCGGCCGCGTCGAGGAACTCGCTCAGGTAGAGCGGGTCGGACTCGATCGAGCACTCTGCCCAGCCGTCGCCGTGATCGGTGACCATTCGGGCGATCATCATCTCGCGCACCGTCTCGGTGCCGAAGCTCGTCCGGAACGGCCTCACCAGCGGCATCCGCACCCGGCGCAGCTCGAGCAGCAGCGGTGTCAGCGGTGTCGGCGGTGTCAGCGGCGGCGGGAGCGGACTCATGTCTGGCGCGGGAGCAGGATCTCGGCGGCAGCGTCCAGCTCGTCGATCCAGCCCTGCGATCCGACCGGTTCGACGATGGGCAGCACGACGAACTTGGTGGTGCCCACATCGACGAATCGGTCAATCAGCGCGATGAGTTCGCCCCAGCCGCATGGCACGAGTTGGCGGGGATCGTCGATTTCTGGCCGGCGGGCCGCGAGGCCGGCAACCAGTGAGTCGGGCAACGCGCCGTGGGCATAGGGGATCAGTGCGCCGAAGTGATCGGCCGCGACCTCACGATCGTGTTCGGCGGCAACGCGCTCGATGATGGGTCGCGCCGCCTCTGCATCAGCAGGGGTGATGAACGATGGGAGCCATCCGTCGCCGAGGCGTCCGACCCTTTTCAGTTCGCTGGGGGCGATGCCGCCGAGCCAAACCTCGAGTGGTTGCTGCACGGGCTTGGGCAGCACTCGGAGATCGTCGTAGCGGAACCGTTCACCGTGGAACGTGGTGCTCTCGTCGGTCCAGCACGAACGCATCACCGCGAGCGCCTCGTCGAAGATCTTGGCCCGATCCTGGCGCTCGACCCCGAAAGCCTGTTGCTCGTGCGGATTCGCCACCCCGAGCCCGAAAGCCGGGAGCAGTCGCCCACCCGACAGCCGATCCAGACTTGCGAGTTCCTTGGCGAGCACGACCGGGTTGCGGCCGGGCAGCACCATGACGCTCATCCCGACCTTCAGACGGGTCGTCCGGCCGGCCGCGAATGACATCGCGACCAGCGGATCAGGGGCGCTCGCGCCGATTCGCTCGCTGAACCACAAGCTGTCGAATCGATGGCATTCCAACGCGTCGACGACGGCCCCGAAGCCGCCGTCGTTGAGGGTGGTGCCGGT
>JANOEM010000264.1:0-4562 GCA_031413195.1 Actinomycetes bacterium | reverse complement strand
CGAAGATGGTCCACTCGCCGTTCGGCATGGTCATCTGTGCTGGGCCGACCGGCGCCGGCAAGACCACCACGCTGTACGCAACCCTGCAGGAGATCAACTCCAGCGGCAAGAACGTGACGACGGTCGAGGACCCGGTGGAATACGTGTTCCCCGGAATCAACCAGATTCAGACCAACGAACAGGCTGGGCTGACATTCGCAACCGGCCTCAAGGCCATCCTTCGTCAGGACCCCGACGTCATCCTCGTCGGTGAGATCAGAGACGCCGACACCGCCCGAATCGCGATTCAATCGGCCCTCACCGGTCACTTCGTGCTCAGCTCGTTGCACGGCACCGACAGCGTCGCCGCCCTGCACCGATTCCTGGACATGGGCATCGAGGCATTCCTCATCGCCTCGTCTGTCGTGGGGGTCATCGGCCAGCGTCTCCTGCGCAGGATCTGCGATTCCTGCAAGGAGCCTTACCAGCCCGGCGCCGACGAGATCGCCGTCTTCCGCCAGCACAGCGGCGGAAGCGACAAGAGTCAGTTCTTCCACGGGGCCGGCTGCAACTACTGCGCCGGCACGGGGTACCGCGACCGCATCGGCGTGTACGAGTTGCTGCGGATCACCCCGGAGCTGCGCCGGCTGATCGTTGGTTGGGCAACGACGGAGGAGCTTCGTCGACTCGCCGTCGCCCAGGGCATGCGCACGATGCTGCGCGAAGCCATGCAACTAGTCGAGAACGACGTCACCACCGTGCCCGAAGTCGTCCGCACCCTGTTCGCCCACTGATCTTTCGACCAATCCCCAACGACCACAGTTCACCAGTCACCAGTCACCAATCACCAATCACCAATCACCAGTCTCTGAGGGAGCAAGAAGCCCATGCCAAAGTTCGCATACGCCGCCATCGACGCCACAGGTGGCGCCGTCGAGGGTGTGACGAAAGCCGACACGATCGGTGACGCTCGCGCCTACTTGATGGGCCAGAACCTGTTCCCGACCAAACTCTCCGAGCACAAGGGCGCGCTGTCGTTCGAACTCACCCAGGAGAAGGTCAAGAAGAAGAACCTGATGCACTTCACGCGTCAGTTGGCCGTGTTCGTCAAAGCCGGTATTCCCTTGATGGACGCGCTCCAGACGATCGGCGACGAGACCGAGGATGTCGCGTTGCGGCGCACATTGGGCTCGATGGTGGAAGACCTCCGCAACGGCGGAACGATGTCGGCCTCAGCACGCAAGCACCCGGAGGCATTCCCCGCGTACTACATGGGAATTCTCGAGTCGGCCGAATTGACCGGCCGCTTGGACGAGACGTTGGAGAACCTTGCCGAGTACCTGGAGCGCGAGGTCGAGACGCGGGCCAAAGTCATTTCAGCCCTGTCCTACCCCGGAGTGGTCATGGTCATGGCACTGTTCACGGTTGCCGTTCTGGCCGGTTACGTGCTCCCGCAATTCAAGCCGTTGTTCGAAGAGCTCAACGCCGAACTTCCGCTGGCAACGCGGATGTTGTTGTTCTTCGCTGATCTGTTCACGGTGCTGTGGTACATCCCGGCGAGCTTCGCTGCGGTCGTCGCAGGTGCTGTGTTCTGGCTGGTGAAGTCCGAGAAGGGCAAGCTGGTCAAGGACAAATTGGTCCTCAAGATCCCGGTCATCAGCGGAATCATCGACTACGCAATTCTCGAGAGGTTCTGCCGCATCCTCGGCGCGATGATCCGAGCCGGTGTGCCTTTGCCCGACGGCTTACGCACGACCACGGAGGCAACGAGCAACACGGTGTACCGCGAACGGCTCGAAGCAGCGCAAGCAGTGATGCTCGAAGGCGGAGGGTTCAGCCGCCCCCTCGCCGACACCGGCCTGTTCCCGGGCGCAGCGAAGCAGATGTTCAAAGTCGGTGAGGAGACCGGGACCCTGGACGACCAACTCGTGGTCGCGGCGATGTACTTCGACCGCGAGTTGGAGAGCCGGATCAAGAAGTTCACCACGATGTTCGAGCCGATCATGATCGTGTTCGTCGGCGTGATGGTCGGCTTCGTCGCCGTTGCGTTGGTCTCGGCCATGTACGGCGTCTTGGACAACATGAAGCAGGACATCTAGGTCGGCGCGCCCGATCGGAGAATCAGCGATGCAGCAGCAGATCGATCATCGGTTGACCGAGCCAGATGGTGGCAATGGTGCCGGCGGCCAGAAACGGGCCGAACGGCACCGCTGTCTTGCGTCCGCCGCGACCAGCCGCCATCAGCCCGACTCCGACGATCGCACCGGTCAGGAACGCCAGGAAGAACCCGACGGCAACGAATCCGGGGTTCAGCCAGCCGAGATACGCGCCGAGAAGAGGGGACAGGCGAACATCCCCGTCACCCATTCCGCCCCGGCTGACCGCGTACACGAGCAACATGAACACCAGCGCACATGCAGCACCCACCGCCATCATCCACATCCGTCTCGGTTCGTCATTCGCGATCGCGGCGATGCACAACAACGGGACGCCCATCAGGGCCGTCACGTAGATGATTTGACGTGGCAGCTTCTTGATCTTCAGGTCGATCCAGCTCAGGGCCAGCAAACCCGATGCCAACACCAAGAACGCGGCAAGTTCCCACGACAGACCGAAATGGACAGCAAGCGCACAGTACAGCGACGCGTTCAGGATCTCCAGGATCAGTGGCTCGACCCCGATCGGGGTGTGACATCTGCGGCACTTTCCGCGCAACATCAGCCAACTGAACACCGGCACGAGGTCCTTTGGACCGAGTTCCAAGCCGCAGTTCCCACATGCCGAGCCCGGCGTCACAATCGACTTCCCGCGAGGAACTCGATCGACCACGACGGTCAGGAACGATCCGATCAGCAACCCCAGGATCGTCGTATACGCAATAACCATGAGCTCCCAGCCCGGTGTGAAATCTCACCGCGTTCGGCGGTTCCTCAACGGAGGTTACTCACATGATCACACCAGACCCCGAGCTTGTCGCGCTGCTGCAAGCAACAGTTGCCGCAGGCGCAAGCGACCTGCACCTCAGCGTCGGTCGCCCGGCTACGGCGCGACGCGACGGGTACCTCGTCAAGTTCGAGGGCGTGCCCGTCCTAGAGGCCCATGTTGTCGAACGCATCGTCATGACGCTGCTCGACGACAAGCACAAAGCGGAGTTGGCCGAGAACAACCAGGTCGACTTCTCGTTCGGCATCCCCGATGTCGGCCGGTTCCGTGCGAACGCGTTCATGCAGCGCGGCACGATGGCGCTCGCCTTGCGCGTGGTGCCCTTCCGTGTGCGCTCGCTCGAGGAGCTCGGCGCGCCGACCGCGTGCATCGACCTGCTCAACAAGCCGTACGGATTGGTTCTCGTCGTTGGCCCGACCGGCTCGGGCAAGAGCACGACCCTTGCCGCGATGATCGACCGGATCAACCAGGAGCGGCCGTGCCACATCCTCACGATCGAGGACCCGGTCGAGTACCTGCACACCCACAAGACCGCGATGGTCAACCAGCGCGAGGTCGGCACCGACGTCGAAAGCTTCACGGCGGGCCTGCGCAGCGCCCTTCGTGAGGACCCCGATGTGGTCCTACTCGGCGAAATGCGCGACCTCGACAGCATCGCGATCACGCTGTCGCTGGCGGAGACGGGACACCTCGTGTTCGCGACGCTGCACACCAACGATGCCTCACAAGCTCTCGACCGCATCGTCGACGTGTTCCCTGCCGAACGCCGAGACCAGATCCAGATCCAGCTCGCCGGCGCTCTTCAAGGAGTGATCAGCCAACGTCTGGTTGCCGTCGAAGGCGGCGGCCGAGTCGCCGCGTACGAAGTGCTGCTCGGTACCGAGGCCGTTCGCAACCTGGTCCGCGAGGGCAAGAGCCGCCAGATGCGCAACGTCATCACCACCAGCCAGAAAGAGGGCATGCAGACCATCGAGATGGACCTCGCCCGCCTGGTCGCGAGCGGCCTGCTGACCATGGAAGCGGCCTGCGAAGTCAGCGCCTACCCCAAGGAAATCATTGCCCACACGGCAACGGTTCGTTCGCAACTGCAGGCCGAGGCAACGATGTTGGCCGGCCAGGGCGCGGCGACCGGCAACGCCGAACTCGTCTCGCGCTGATCGATTTCGCTGAGGACACGTCATGGCGGCAAAGCAACTCCCCTACAAGTGGTTGGCGGGCGTTACGCCGTGTCCCGGCGGGTGGGTGATCGTGCCCGCGCGCCTAGCAGGCATCACCGTCGTCGTCGAAGACGCGATGGTGTGCAGAACACTGATGGAGGTCGTGGACATGCGACCGAAGTTCGACGCGGCAGCGATCAACATCCCGATGGGTTTCAGTGACTTCCCGTCCACGAAGTACGGCGCCTGCGAGACAGAGACCCGCGAGTTCATCGGCTGGCCACGCAGGGTCGCAATGCGCCCCCTGCCGTCGCGCGCTGCGCTCACGGCACCGACCAAGGCCAAGGCACGCGAGCTCGAGCCATGGTTGACCAATGACGACTTCCGCAGGTTCCGCTGGCTCCGCGAAGCCGAGCAGATCTTCCAACCGTTCCATCAGCGCAACTTCTTCTCAGCGCATCCGGACATGACGTTCACCCTTCT
>JANOEM010000263.1:0-8298 GCA_031413195.1 Actinomycetes bacterium | reverse complement strand
TGGAAGCCGGTGTAGCGCAGCCCGCTGTTTGCAATTCGATCAATGTTGGGTGTCTCAATGAGGCCGCCATACGGCCCAAGCGCCGAGAACCCGACGTCGTCGAGGCAGATGTACAGCACACTGGCCGCCCCCTCTGGTGCCATGGGTTGACGGAACGGTTCCCAGTCTGGCACTGAGTCCTTGATGTCGATATTGACGGTCCCACGAAATGGCTTAGACATGAGTTTCCCTATCTCCCTTGACGACAGTTCAACTCAACCTAGCCGAGGGGCATCTCGCATCACCCAAAGCCGGGTGATCAGCAGGTGCCCGTGCGCCTCGCACCACCGGCTGATCGACGATGTAGCCGCGAGACGCGAACACAGCGTCGCTGGTGATTGCCTTGAATCGCTCGATCTCGGCGGTGATGCTCGGGTCGCCCAGGACGGTTGAGTCCACGCGGGTGAGCACGAACGAGTCGACCTTGAGATCGCCGCGATCGATCGTGATCCGAAGCTCTCCGAGGTTGCGGCCGTAGCGGCCCGGCTGCACGACCGGGGTGCGATCGTTGACGATGATCGGTGCAAGCAGCTTCGTGTGGCTGTGGCCACCAACGACCACGTCGATGCCCGCAACCTGTTCGGCCAAGGTCACGTCGTCACCTGTGGTGTGCGAGCCGTCCGGGTTCTCCGCAACTCCACCGTGGCTGAGCGCTATCACGACATCGACGTCTTCGACGTGTCTCAGGTGAGCGCGATCTCGCGTGCAGTGGCGATCGCGTCCGTGAAGGTCACTGCATCCTTGCCGGCGGTGTAGAGCGTCGCCTCATCGCCGAGCAGTCCAAGAATGCCGAATCGTATCCCGCCGCGTTCGATGACGAGGTGACGACGAAGACGTCCCACAGCAAACAACTGTTGCAGGCTCGCCAACGCCGGGTCGGTGGCACTGCAGTCGGTGTTCGACGCGACCACCGGCGGGCAACGACCGACGTCACAGGCTGTGCCGATCGAGACTCCCAATGCGTCCGGGCCGAGATCGAACTCGTGGTTGCCGAACGTCGTGGCGTCGTACCCCATCGCGTGCATCACTTGCAGCTCGGCGGCGCCGGTCTCACGAATGGCTGCCCCGAAGGCGGTCTGCATCGAGAAGTCACCGGCATCGAGCACGAGCACGGTCCGTGCTCCTCGGCCGCGCCCCTGCGCTCGCCGATCACCGTCGCCAACCGGGCGAACCCACCCCGCGTGCCATCGCCGTTGCGTACGTTTGGGTCGTAGTCCGACGACGGCGACACGCCGATCAGACTCGGATGCATGTCATTCGTGTGGAGAATCGTGAACGTCAGCTTGTCTCGGGTCCCACCATCAGGTCCTGCCTTCTCTGTTCCCCCAAGCCATGAAAGACCGCGATGCGATTGAGTGCCTCACCCAAGCCGGGGTGATCGCGCGACTACACCGGCAGCCTTGCGGCGAAGGTAGGTTGCGGGGATGGAGCGGATTCGGGACGCACGTATCATCGTCGCGCAATTCGGGTAGATACACGTGCCGAACACCACTGTTGCCTCGATCAAGTGGGCGATCCCGCCGCTGACGCCTGCGGTCATGGATCGGCCGTCGCTCTTGGCACGACTGAACGATCCGTCATGGCGGCTGGGTGTCGTCTCAGCACCCGCCGGCTTCGGCAAGACCACGCTCCTGTCGACATGGTCGACCCAGCGCGCCGACCGCCCCGCCTGGTTCACGTGTGATTCGAGCGACGCCCAACCGGTGCGGTTCTGGTCGGGACTGATCGCGTCGCTGGTGGCACGGTGGCCCGGCGTCGGCGACGACGCCAGGTTGGCGCTGCGGCGCTCGGGTGACGCCGACCAGGACGTTGTGGTTCTGCTCGCCAACGATCTGGCCACGGTCGAAAGTGGGTCGGTGATCGTCATCGATGACCTTCATCATGCGGGGTCCAGCGCTCCTGCGCTGGCTGAATTCATCGCCGCGGTCCCACCGAATGTGCGATTGCTCGTCGGTAGCCGCCGTCAATTGCCCTTCTCGTTGGCTCGTCGACGCCTCGCCGGCGACGTGCTCGAACTGCACACCGACGACCTGCGGTTCTCGATCACCGAAGCTGCCACCATGTTGGCTCACTACCTCGCCGACACGACGCCGGCCGACACTGCGCAGTTGAACGAGCTGACCGAGGGCTGGCCCGCTGCACTCCAATTGGCGGCGATGTCATTGGCAAGGACGTCGGATCGCAATCACTTCCTGCACGTGCTGGCATCAACACACGGGGCGATGGCCGAGTACCTCCTCAACGAAGTACTCGCCGGGCTACCCGACGACTGGGTCGAGTTCTTGCTCGAGACGTCCGTGCTCGACGAGTTCGACGTCGAGCTGTGCGAGTCGGTCACTGGGCGTCCTGATGCCCGCTCAGTCGTGCACGACCTGATCGCAGCCGGGTTGTTCGTGATTCCGCTCGACGAGTCGGGCCAGTGGTATCGATATCACCATTTGTTTGCGGCAGTGATGAAAGCACGGCTTCGAATGCAGAACCCCGCCCGCCTGCTGCATCTGCACACCGAAGCGGCGATCGCTCTCGAGAAGCGCAACATGGTTGTGCGGGCGATGAGTCATGCGATCGCAATCGACGGCAACGAGATGACAGCCCTGATCGCTCGTCGCGGATTCGACACGTCGATGTACCCCGTGGACGTCGAGTTGACCGCAGCAGCTGTCCGCTTGTGGCTCCATGAACGCGGCCGTGATGTGGTCTCGACCGATCCGGCGACCGTGCTCGAGTTCGTGGCGGCGCTCGAAGCCTCGGCCGGCTCCGACGACGTGGTCGAATGGCTCGCACTGATCGACGCCGCGCATCCGAACCCGTCGACAGACGTGACTGCTCTCCTCAACGGCATCTCGGCCGAACACCACCTGCGCTCTGGGCAGATCCCCGAGGCAGTGCGCTGCATCGACCGGGCCACGGCCATCCTCAACGACGCTCCATCAAGCAGACCATTGCTGAAGCTCGTCCATTCGGTATCCGTCCGAGCCCATCTCTCTGCCGGCGACGTCGACCACGCACGATCCGAGCTCGACCAGATAGCCACACACCCTCTTGGCCATCACATACTCGACGACATTCGGATGCCCGCATTGCGGGCATGGGTGGCCTACCTCGATGGCGACCTGACACTGGCGTTGCGAGTTGCCGAGGCAACCTCCCGACGTGCCGATGAGATCGGCGCCGAGCTGAGCCGGCACGACCCGGGCCGCCTGCTCGCTGGTCTTGCAATCGCCGGCGTCCATGCCGAACGATTGGACGACGATGCCGCAATTGCAGCGTTGGCGAGCGCGTCCTACGTCGCCGATTTGGGTGGGCGTCCGTGGTATCAACACGTCGTTCTGCTCCAACAGGCGCGAACCGCCCGACTTGTCGGCGATGCCGCCGCGGCACAGACATACCTGGACATCGCTCGGTCAACGATGCCGCGGGCTTCGATCGAGATCGAGACAGCGTTCGCGCTCGAAGCCGCGCACCAGGCCGTTCGATTCCACCCCTGGACAGCGGCAGCACTGGTCGACGAGCTTGGAGAGACGGCTGCGGCCACCGCGCTACGAGTTCGCCTCGCGCTCGAGTGCGGCGACCAGCGCAAGGCTGCTGCGGCAGTCTCGTCGCTACCGCCGCCAACGACGACGCGTCAAACCGTCGAGTACGGGATGCTGCGGGCGATGTCTGTGTACGACAACGAAGCCGCCCTCGCCGGGATCCAAGCGACGCTCGCCATCGCCGCACCGGAGGGCTACTTACGCACCATCATCGAGGCCGGTCCGAGGGCACCCGAACTGCTGGCGGCGGTTCCGGTCCGCACCGCCAACCAGCTCTACCACGACCGGTTGCTCGCTGCATCGGCGGCGAGGATCCCGCCGACAAGAAGCGGCGCCGCTGCGCGGCTGATCGACCCGCTGAGCGACCGCGAGTTGGTTGTCCTGCGCTACCTTTCAAGTCGCTTGACCAAACCCGAGATCGCTGCCGCGCTGTATGTCTCGCTCAACACGCTCAAGACGCATGTGAAGACGGTGTATCGAAAGTTGGAAGTGTCGTCACGGGCAGAGGCGGTCGACACTGCCCGCCGGAAACGACTGATCTGATCGAGCGACCCCCACCACCGACCGATTCGGTCCGGTTCCCGAGCGCGACGGTCACAGGCCCCGCTCGACGGTAACTCGGCCCGCTCGCTCGGCCTGGATAAGTGCGTCGTAATCGCGTTCGTTCTGGTCGGCGTAGGTTTCAGAGAATTCGGCGACGGCCTGCTCGAAGGCGTCGCCACCGCCGAGGTAGGCGGCGATCGCAACGTGGTCACCGGAGCGGGCGTGGGCGCGGGCCAGGGTCCAGGCACAGATGCGTCCGTACGCTGCCATGGTGGCAGGGGCCATGGCCTCGACGAGCGCTGCACCCTTCCAATCGCGAAGCTGACGAAGGTAGAAGTCACGCCCGACGCCGTCGATGCCGAGAACGTGTTGATATCCCAGGAAGATGTCGCTTGCTTCCTGGATCAGGTGCTGACCATGGACGACACGTTCGCCCTGCGAGACGTGTTGGCTTCCCCCGACGAACTCCTCGAGCACGGACGGCTGCGCTTCCTTTGCCTGCAGGAACAACGGGTCATTGTCATCGCGCCCGAGGAGCAACAGGATCCAGGCGCGTGTGCCAACGCTGCCGACGCCGACCACCTTGCGGGCTGCATGCACCAGGCGAAACTGCTCCAGCAGATGCCGACGATCACTCTGCAAGCTCCCTTGATAGCCCCTCAGCAATCCGAGGAGCCAGTCCATGAACTCGTCGCGGTCGGCCGCGTCGATGAGCTCCTCGATCGGCTGAACGAGCGGCGGGTCGCTGATGATCCGTCGCTCACCGTCGACGAGGTGGGTGAGTTTGTCGGAGGCCTGCATGCTGTCGCGGGTACGGGCCTTGGCGAGATTGGTCTTGGCGCGCTTGCGAGCGGTGGAGTCGAAGTCGGTCGTCAACTGGGCGAGCATGTCGGCAACGTCGAGATGCGAGTACCACAACGCCAAGTTGGGCATATCGGCGAACTGGTGCATCGCGTCGCGGTACGCGGCGCCCACGGTCATCAGGACCTTCTGGCGTTCCTTGGCCGAATAGCCGTTGTCACGCCCGGCAATGGCGAAGCTGGCAGCTAATCGCTTGACGTCCCACTCCCACGGCCCGGGCAAGGTCTCGTCGAAGTCGTTGATGCCGAACACGAGCCGTCGCTCAGGCGAGGCGAACACCCCGAAGTTCATCAGGTGGGCATCACCGCACAGCTGGGTCGTGATCCCCGATCGTGGGCTAGCAGCCAGGTCGGCAGCCATGATGGCCGCCGCCCCGCGATAGAACGTGAACGGCGACACAAGCATCCGGCCGTAACGGATCGGCACCAGCTCGGGCACCCGTGAGACGGCCTGGCGCTCGAGAAGGTCGACCGGGTCGTGGCGCAAGGAACCAGGGGTGAAGTCGGCATGGCTCGCCCGTGGCACCTCCCTGCGGGCCGCCCTACCTCGGGCCACACGTTGCTCGACCGTCAGGTGCGGGACAACCTTGCCGTGCTCGTAGCGCATACCAGGCGCGGGCAATTGCGACTCATCGAGACGCTGGTTGGTGTTCGGGGCAGACGATCGCTTCACCATGGCGCACCCATCCTTCTGTCAGATACGCCGGCGGCGCCCAGGCGTAACAACGGCCCCGATCACCGCGGCCTTGGCAATCGGCGACGGACCGGGCGACACAGCGGCACCGATCACAGCCGCTTTGGCGATCGGAGAACGACCTGGCCCCATCGCGGCGCCGACCACAGCGGCCTTCGCGACCGGCGATGGTCCCGGGCGAATGGCAGCAGTCACCACTGCCGCCTTTGCGACCGGTGCGCCCATTACTCCGACTCTTCCTACACGTCCTGGCCTGAGCGGCATCTCAATCTCCTACTGTCTCGTACTCATCGTCGATTGCCTGGTCGGCTTCGATCGAGGCGATGATCTGTTGAATCGGAATTCGTCCGTCGGCGATCACGACACCGCCGGAATGTCGGATGGCCGACGCAAAGGGCGCCGCCCAAAGATTCTCGTAGATGATCACGCCCGCGGTGCTGCCCGGATCCATCGCCGCCGCAAGGTGAATCACATCGTCCTCTGCGAGTAACTCGGCCATCTCGGCCTCGAGAACCTGCAACTCACCCAGGTCTTCGAGATCGGCCAGTTCCATCGCCTCGATCTCACCATCGTCGTTCTTGACGAGGATCAAGATGTCGATCACGCGGATCGTTCCGGCATCCACCAGTTTGAGTAGCTGATCCACCATCTCGCCCGTGAAGTTCGCCGTCTCTGCTGGAAACTCGACGATCACGAAATCGACAGGTCCCAGCTTGTCGAGCGCCGTATTGGTCATCACGTCTCCCGTTCGTTCGAGGGTCGCCGGTGCGGCCCTATTCACAATGGGCACCACCTCCACCAATGTCATCACCCAGAGGAGGGTGATGGGTACTCCTGCCGGGCAAGTTCTTCGGCATGGCCAACACACCGCACGGCCAACACACCGCACGGACAACCTCCCCATTCTCGCGCCACTGCTGCCTGACATTGCACGTGCCATCGCCGGCTGTCGGCCGGCCCCGACAAGGCCGCTAAGGTCGGCGCAGCCTCGTGGCAGCACTGTCGCGGGATGACAGGGTCGAGAAGGTGGTGATCGATGAGTAGCTGTTGTGCGCCGAGACGTGAGTCGGGCGACCCGACCGATGTCGACCGTCATGATTCGTTCCACACCGCGTTGGCGCCCACCTGCCCACCGTTGGTCGAGGTTCCCGGTGGCTCCTGGTCGATGGGATCGGTCGACGCCGATGCCGACCCGGCAGACGGTGAAGGACCGATCCACGTCGTCGAGGTGGCACCGTTTCGTCTCGCCGAGCACGCTGTATCGAATGCAGAGTTCGCTGCCTTCACCGCGGCAAGCGGCTGGGTAACCGACGCCGAGCGCTACGGCTGGTCGTTCGTGTTTGCGGGCGAACTACCCGACGACTCAGCGGCAACAAGAGCAGTCGTCGGAGCGACCTGGTGGCGGCAGGTACCGGGTGCCGAGTGGCGCCATCCCGAAGGACCGAGTTCGGATCTGGAGGGTCGGGGACGACACCCGGTCGTCCACGTCTCCTGGCGCGACGCGGTCGCCTACTGCACCTGGGCGGGCGGAAGGCTGCCGACCGAAGCGGAATGGGAGTTTGCGGCTCGAGGAGGCAAGGATCGTTTCGTGTTTCCGTGGGGCAACGATCTCGAGCCCGACGGCATCCACATGATGAACGTATTTCAGGGTGAATTCCCGTCACGGAACACTTGTGCCGACGGCTTCGCCGGTACCGCTCCGGTCGACGCGTTCGCGCCGAACGACTTCGGGTTGTACAACATGACCGGCAACGTCTGGGAGTGGTGCAGCGACTGGTTCTCGCCGACCTATTACCAACACAGCCCTCCTCGCCACCCGACAGGGCCCACCCGCGGGATCAGTCGAGTGATGCGCGGCGGGTCCTACCTGTGTCACGCCTCTTACTGTCGTCGCTACCGCGTCGCCGCGCGGAGCTCTAACGAGCCGGACAGCTCGACCGGAAACCTCGGATTCCGGATAGCGGCCGACATCCCCACGGACACCGAATTCATGCCGTCGAGCTGAGGCGTGCAGCCGACCACCTGCCAAGCCTCGGTACCCGCTTGACGCGGTGATGGTCCGACTTCGAGCGACCGTTGTTGACTACCGCTTCCACTTCGGGCTTGTCCTGTATGCCGGAACGACGGTCGCCTCGTTCGGTGAGCGCCTCGCTGCCGCCCCGATCGACCTGCTCTGGCAATAGTGCATTGGCGAGCCGGATGTCGACCGAGGCGTCGGGTCGGTGTGAGGCGATGCTCACCGGTTGAAGTTCGGTGTGTTCGCCTCGCCCGATCGGCGTATGGTGCTCAGCATCAACGAACTTGACGTGGCGTTCCCTGGTTTGGTTGGAGTGGGACGTCGGCGCGCTGATGCGCTCCGCCGGAGACGGCCGCGACGCCGTGCAGTGCGATGTCTGACCCTCGTACCTTGAGGACCTCTGTGGCCGGCGATGGAAGGGCCATCGCCAAGCAAGTCGGGTCTGGTGGGCGGCATCGGCGCGGTGCGCTTGTTCGCGCCTTGCGCCGCCGCCGCCGACTACGTGCCGGCTTGACCCAACTCGTCTTCGTCGGGGTGGCGACAGCGGTCGCCCTCACGCTCGCGCGAGTTACGGTCGGTCCCACGGTGCAAGGTGATGACGCCCGGATCCTG
>JANOEM010000262.1:0-14581 GCA_031413195.1 Actinomycetes bacterium | reverse complement strand
AGCCCTGACCCAGATCAAGAAGGCCGTGACCGAATTGGAAGTTCCGGGCGGCAAGGTTGCCAAGAAGGCCAAGGACACCCCCGGCGCGCGCCCCAGCCACGGCGGCATGGTGGCGATGTACGGCGTCGTCATTCGGGACAGCCTCAATGAGTTCCGCACCGAAATCCAGGGACTGCTCAGCCGCGTGAGCCGCGGCATCAGCCAGGGCGCGTTTACCAGCAAGACCGACATCCAGGACGCCAAGCAGGTCAAGCGCCGGCTTGAGAACGCGTTGGAAATGCTCAACGTGCCCGGCTGAAAAGCCAACAGTGGTCGTCAAGAATTGTGCCGGGGCGGGATGCACCAACCACATGCATTCCCGACGTCGGGTGGGGCATTCGGGCACGTGCGCCGCGCAAGCGGGTCGGGCTCGAACTCGGCAACAACGCTCCGGTCATCATCGAGCCCGACGGGGACTGGCAGACCGCAGCGGCCAAGATCAAGATGGCCGGGTTCAGCCATGCCGGACAGAGCTGCATCAGTACCCAGCGAATCTTCGTCCATTCGTCGATCGCTGCCGAGTTCACCGACGCTCTCGCGGCTGCCGTTGACACTCTGGTCGTGGGAGACCCGGCATTGGAGGCGACCGACGTGTCGGCGCTGATCTCGGTCAAAGAGCGCGACCGGGTCAAGACCTGGATCGACGAAGCAGTCGCCGGGGGAGCACGGATCGTCTCCGGTGGCAACATCGGCAACGACGGCGTCCTCCGCCCGACCGTGCTCGCCGACGTCTCACCGGCGATGAAGGTGTGCGCCGGTGAGGTGTTCGGCCCGGTTGTCGGGATTGCTGCCTACGACGATCTGGACGAGGCATTGCGACTCGCCAACGACAGCGCTTTTGGCTTGCAAGCGGCGATCTTCACGCGAGACATCGCCAGGGGGTTGCATGCGATTCGAACCCTTGATTTCGGTGGGGTACTCGTCAACGAGGTGCCCACCTGGAGGGCCGACCAGCAGCCGTACGGAGGACTGCGTGACAGCGGAAACACGCGTGAGGGCCCGGCATTCAGCGTCAAGGAGATGACCGAGATCCGGATGGTGGTCATCTCCGGATAGGTGACGGCCGGCAGCCGATCAGATGCTTCTGCCGGAGTCCTTCCAGTATTCGTCCTTGAGTAGCCGCTTGTAGAGCTTGCCCGTCGGGTGACGGGGGAGCTCGGTCCGGAAATCGATGCTTCGCGGGCACTTCACATCTGCGAGATGTGATCGGCAGAACTGGATCAGCTCGCCGGCCAACGCGCGCGCGGCATCGTCATCGATCGGCATGTCTACCGGTTGAACGACGGCCTTGACCTCCTCACCGAAGTCTTCGTTGGGGACGCCGAACACGGCTACGTCGATCACCTTCGGATGGGTGACGAGCACGTTCTCGGCTTCCTGGGGGTAGACGTTCACTCCGCCGGAGATGATCATGTACGCCTTGCGATCGGTGAGGTATAAGAAGTTGTCGTTGTCGAGGTATCCGACGTCGCCGAGCGTGCTCCAACCCTGGGGGTGGCGAGATCCCGCCGTCTTCTCCGCGTCGTTGTGGTACTCGAACTGCGCTCCACCCTCGAAGTAGATCGTGCCGCTTTCGAAATGGGGAAGGTCCTCGCCGTCGTCGCCGACGATGTGAACGATGCAACTGATCGGCACGCCCACGGTGCCTTCGTGGGCGAGCCACATGTCGCTGTTGCAGTAGACGAAACCGTTGCCTTCGGTTCCGGCGTAGTACTCGTGGACGATCGGGCCGAACCACTCGATGATGCTTTTCTTGACCGGGATCGGGCACGGCGCGGCTGCATGCATGATCGTCTGCATCGACGAGATGTCGTACTTCGATCTGGTCTCGGGCGGCAGCTTCATCATCCGCACGAACATCGTTGGCACCACCTGGCTGATCGTGACGTGGTACTTCTCGATCAGTGCCAGGTATTCCTCGGCATCGAAGTGCTCCATCACGACGACGGTGCCGCCGATCGACTGCATCGCCATGCAGAACCTCAGCGGGGCCGCGTGGTACAGCGGAGCAGGCGACAGATAGATCGACTCGGAATTGGCGCCGAACAGCAGACCGAGCACTCCCGAGACCGACACCGGCGTTTCAAGCAGATCCGTTGCGACGAAGGTGCCGGTGACGCCCTTCGGCCGACCGGTGGTGCCCGACGAATAGAGCATGTCCGCGCCGGCAATGCGAACTTCGAGCGGGGTTGCCGGCTGAGTCGCAACTGCCGTCTCATAAGACTCGTATCCGTCGATCACGCCGTCGAGCATCAACCGGAGTTCGATGTCCGGCGTCGACTCGATGATCTCCGCCGCCTGATCAGCCTTGTAAGCACTGGTGATGAACACTCGCGCGGCGCAATCGGTGAGGATGTACGACAGCTCGTCACTGGTCAACCGACTGGAACACGCGGTGTAGACGAGGCCCGCATAGTGGCATCCCCACAGAACTTCGAGGTAGCGGGGGTGGTTCTCCATGCACAGACCGATGTGATCGCCCGGCCGGAGCCCGGCGGCGAACAGCAGCCGGCTGAGCCGGTTGGCGGCCGCGTCCAGTTCGGCGAAGGTCTGCACCTCTCCTGTGGACGCCATGATGACTGCGGGTTTGTCGGGAGTTGTCGCAACGAACGTGCCTGGGAACATGAACTTCGACGGTAGCCGCAGCTACGGTCTGGGCGTGGACCCGACGACAAGCAAAGCACGATTTCGGGAACTTCTGCTGCGACCAGATGATCAGCTGCCGCTCGACGAACTCTGCTTGCTGATCTGCCGACTCGCCGGTCTCGAGATCGACATCCAGGAGGAACTGCGCAAGCTCGACGTTTCCGCAGCGGCGATTCCGCCGACTTTCGACGGCGTGATGTCGCACTTGTTTCGTGGGCCCGCAGCGCTTCGGGGCAATGCCAATGACTACTACAGCATTTCAAACTCTTTGCTCAGCGAGGTTCATCGCTGGGGTCTGGGCATCCCGATCACGCTGTCGATCCTCGGCATCGAACTCGGCCGCCGCAACGGTGTCGGTATCGTCGGAATCGGGATGCCGGGGCACTTCCTGGTCCGCAGTGCGGATGACGCCGATCTGTTCGCCGATCCGTTCGGTGGTGGCCTGATCATGGACCGCGATGGTGCTCGTCAGTTGTTCGAGCGGATCACGAGCGGCCGTGCTCCGTGGAACGACGCGTATCTCAGCCCGGTGTCCACGCGGAACATCGTTTTCCGGGTACTCAACAACATCAACGTCGCGTGCAACAAGAACGTCGCGCAACGAGCCAACCTGGCGTGGGTGCTCGAGTTGCTCAGTTGGTTTCCGCAGGGCCGACCGTTCGATGACCGAGCCGCACACCGGGCGATGGCCCAGTTCAACTGATCGGAGTCCCATGATCGATCAAGCGATCAAACGCAGCCTCGGCCAGATGATGAAGGGGGTCCAACTCGTCGGCGCGACCCACGAAGGTGTGACCCGCGCCTACTGCAGCCATTGGGTGTGCCAGGTCAGCTTCGACGAACCGATCGTGATGGCGAGTGTGTCGCCCAAGCACGACACGTATCCGCTGATGGTTGCATCCGGATGCTTTTCTGTGTCGATCCTGGCCGGCGATCAGGTCGACGTCGGCCAATACTTCTCCTATCCGGGACGCAAGTTCCGCTACATCGCCGACGAGTATCTCGAACTGCTCCCCGACGGACTGCCGGTAGCCCGCAATGCCATCGCCTGGCTACGTTGCGAGACCTTCGAGATCAAAACGATGTTCGACCACGAACTGTTCTTTGCGCGCGTCGTCGCTGTCGGCCCGGGGCGGTTGAAGGCACCGCCACTGCTGTACAGCAGCCGGCTCGGGTGGCGCGTCACGGGCGACAAGGCGCGCGAGCCCGGGGTCAGCATCCGCGATGCATTGCTCGATCGGCTTGCAGCGGCTGGTTTCGACGACGTGCCGGACGACGAAGCGGCTGGCGCGGACGAGTCGTTCCGCTGAAAGGATCGGGGCGGGGGACCGACTCGGGTACGGGCCATCACGCTCGTGTTCGGTATCGTCTCGGGCGTTCCGTGAATCGTTCCACATCCCGGGGGTTGTGCCGCAATGACTGCAATCGAATCGACGCTGACCACAGACGAGCAGATGGTCGATGATCTCGTCTCGGCCCTTCTGGCTGCGCACCCACCACGCCAGACCGATGCAGTCACGTTTCTTGGTGCTCAGTTCGACGCGGGGCTCGCATGGGTCCACTTCCCCGTCGGCCACGGCGGGCTCGGCCTCAATCCCAAGCTGCAGAAGCTCGTCAACGAGCGGGTCTTCGCCGAGGGTGCCCCCCATTCTGGATCGCGCAACCCGATCGGGTACGGCATGTGTGGTCCCACCGTCGCGGTTTGGGGCACCGATCAGCAAAAGAGTCGCTACCTGCGTCCGCTCTTCACGGGCGAGGAGATCTGGTGCCAGTTGTTCAGCGAGCCAGGCGCAGGCTCGGACTTCGCCGGTCTGTCGTCGAAGGGTGTTCAGGACGGCGACGAATGGATCTGCAATGGGCAAAAGGTCTGGACCACGCTCGCCCACTTGTCGAGGTGGGGCCTGTTGGTGGTGCGGACCGCGCCCGAAGCCGTGAAGCACGCCGGTCTGACCGCGTTTGTCGTCGACATGCACGCGCCCACGGTGCAGGTCCTGCCACTGCGGCAGATGACGGGCGAGGCCGAGTTCAACGAAGTCTTCTTCACCGACACGCGTATCCCTGCGAGCGAAATGCTTGGCCAGCCAGGCGACGGCTGGCGGGTTTCGCTGACCACGTTGATGAACGAGCGGGTCTCGATCGGCGGAGCGATCCCCGCCAAGGGCTCGGGTGTCATTCGTGACCTGGTCAAGGTCTGGAACGGTTTACCCGACGATCGCAAAAACCCCGCCATCCGCGACGAGGTGATGAAGCTGTGGAGCCGTGCCGAGATACTTCGACTGACCAACATCCGCGCCAATCAGAATCGCAAGATGGGGGATCCGGGCCCCGAAGGTTCGATCGGCAAGGGAGCTTCGGCAGAGCTGAACAAAGACGTCTACAACCTGATCGTCGACCTGTTGGGTGCCGAGGGGATGCTCTACGGCAGCTATGCGATGACCCGGCCCACACACGCGATGGGCTTCGAGACGATGCAGAAGGCATTCCTGCGGATGCGGGCCAACTCGATCGAAGGCGGCACCACCGAAGTGATGAAAAACATCCTCGGCGAGCGTGTACTCGGCCTGCCCGGAGACATCCGCGTCGACCGCGACCGACCCTGGAGCGAAGTTCCCCGCAACTGAACTTCACCCCGCAACTGAACTTCACCCGCTCAGTCACCCCGCCCGGTCAACGGCCGGTGTGGAGCAATACCCCCAAGTAGACGGCAAGGACTGACGCCAGAGCGCCCACAGCACCGCCGATCGCGAGTGTCAGCTTGCTGCGCGCCGCCACATGCACGGCAGCGGCCGCGCCGGCGAGGATCGCCACGGTGACCTTGACGAAAACGGTGACCTGATAGTCGGTCGGGGCTTCGGTGATGTTGACATCGACGAGGTTCCACATTCCGGTCACGATCAGGACCGCGAACGCCGGCCAGGCGAGCCGGTTGAATGCTCGAGCCGCCTGCTTGGCGAGACCCTCGGTCGCGCGAAGCACGGGGAGCAATCCCGCAAGGGTGAATTGGCCGCCTACCCAGATCGTCGCGGCGAGCACGTGCAAGGTCAAACGGAGTGTCGACAGAGTCGGGGAGAGCACCTCGCAAGCCTGTCAGACAGCGTTCGTCGGGTCGGCATTGCCGCTCATCGGGCCTCAATCGCTGAGTGCGGCGAGGACCTCGCTGGCAGGTACCGAACGATCGTCGATCGCTGCCGCACCCGACGGTGCGCCCAGCAGCACCGCGGCCGCCCGACTGATAGCGGCCTGCAGATCGCGGATGTTGCGTGGCGGCGGGAAGTACTCGTCCTCCTCGGTTGCCCGAACCGTCTCGACGCCATAACGAGGATCGAGATGGCGAACGACTGCTTGGACGAGGTCTTCCGGTGCCGACGCTCCGGCGGTGACGCCGACGACGCCCGAGAGGTCGCCGGGGAGCTCGTCGACATGGTTGATGCGAAACACTCGAGGACATCCGGCGGCTATCGCGAGTTTCTCGAGCGCCCGAGTGTTCGACGAGTTTGCCGATCCGATCACGATCAGCGCGTCCACTCGGGGAGCGATGTTCATCAACGCTGATTGACGATTCGTGGTCGCAAAGCAAAGGTCGCTGCGGCCCGGTGACCAGACATCGGGGTAGCGCTCGCGAACAGCGACGGCGACTCCCTCCCAATCTCTGTGGGACAGCGTGGTCTGCGCGAGGAGTGCAACAGGTTCAGCGAATTGAGGCAGCGCAGCGACCTCGGCCACCGATTCGACTCTGCTGATCGACGCAGGTGCGACGGCCATCGTCCCGACTGCTTCCTCGTGACCCTCGTGGCCGACATAGACGATTCGATAACCCTTGTTCGCTCGCACCTTGACTTCGTGATGGACCTTTGTCACCAACGGGCAGACCGAATCGACGACGTAGCTGCCCCGTGCGCGGGCCGCCGCGACGACCTCTGGCGCAGACCCGTGTGCCGACAGCATGATCGGGCTGCCGATCGGAACCTCGGCGACGTCATCGACGAAGATCACACCCTGGGCCTCGAACTGCTCGACGATCAGCTTGTTATGCACGATCTCGTGATAGCAGTAGACCGGCGCCGGAAAGCTGCGGACCATGAACGCAAGGGCCTTGATGGCCATCTCGACACCTGCGCAGAAACCTCGCGGCTCGGCGAGCAAGACCCGGTCGACATCCACGATGGTCAGGTTACCGACATCACGGGTGTGGTCCGATGGTCATGGAGGGTCGACTTGTTCCCCGGGTTTGGGCGAGTTGTCAGAATTGGTAGTCGTAGGTCGCGTATGGATTGAGAATCGCAGTGCTCCACAGTTGCCTGCGATCGACCGCGGTCATTCGCGCGAGATCACACACTTCGTCCCAGTTGGTGCGGATCGCGGCGATCTGTCCGTCGATGATGGCGTGGGCTTCGCTCGGGTCAAGGTGGTAGATGTCGGCGGCGGCGACGCAGGCGGCGACTTGGCTGCGGCGGGTTCCGTCGCGATCGATGGCCATGATTTGGTTCGCCTCGCCACCAGACCGGGGATATGGGCAGACGTCGTAGGCGGGTGTGAGAGTGAGTTCGACGCCGTCCCAGAAGGCAGCGTGGTTCCGGGCATGGTCATCGGTGTTACCGATGAGGATGTTGAACGTGATCCGTGCGAACAGTTCGCGCAGCGTCGCTGCGGGATTCGTGAATCTGGCGCGGATCTGGTCAGCAAGGTCGGCGTAGCTGGCATAGCGTGCGCCGATCTCGTCGAGACCGAGCACGGTCAACGCCGACACCATTGCGAGGCGGATGCCGCCGCCTGGGCGATCGAACCGTTCGACGAGGAGAACTTGCTTCCCGAGGACCTCGATGAGTTCGACGTTGGCGGTGTTCAATCCGCAGCGGCGCGCCAGTTCCATCCCGAGGTACTCGATCTGAACCATGGGTGTTGTGTCGGTCGTTGAGGAGAATTTGGCGATCAGTTGTCGGTCTCCGTCCACCAATGTCGCTTTCGGGCGTGCGCCGCCGACCGAGGTCCCGTGCAGCATGGCGCTATCGAGTTCAGGTGAGAGCGGCTCGCCGGCTTCAACGCGGGCGGCCGAGTTGAGGAGTTCGCGAATCGTGACTGTCGGCTGACCGCGTGGGGCGTACTCGCGTGCTGACAGTTGGAAGTCCAGCGCGCCGATTCGGTTGGAACCGGAGTGCAGCAACAGAGTGAGCAATCCGAGTTCAGACGTGCGTTTGCCGGCGAGACTGTTCTCGATCACGCGTTGGCCCCAGCCGTCCGGCGCGGCATCCCGGATGCAACCAGCGACGACTCCCGCCAGCGGCGTTTGCGGCCCGGGTCGCAGTGGCAACTCGGGCAGGTAGAGGGGGATCGCGTTCGAGCGTTCGAGGTAGCTCCGGCCGTAGGTGAACACATGGACATCGCCGTCCCGGTCGAGTCGCCCGGCGGGTACCGGGTCGGTTTCGTGAGCGAGCCAGATCCACGAGAACGCTGTGGTCGATTCAGAAGTCATCGTCGAAACCGGTGGGATGCCGCACGCTGGCGGGCAGGACGGCAAGCATGTCTTCGACCCGGGCGGATTCGATGCGGCGCCGGACTTGGTCCGGATGGAACAGGGCAACGCCGACCAAGGTCGCTGCCTCGAACGCTGTCCCGAGTGCGACGGAAGGTTCGCCGCGTTCGATCTTGCGAATCGTTGTCTCCGAAACTCCGGTTCTCTCGGCGAGTTGGGTGATCGTCCACCGTCTGCGTTTGCGGGCGAGCCGAACCCGCGATCCGAGCAGTTTCGTCGCTTCCACGGTCGCTGGGGAGAAGGTTGGAATGCTCATTCCCTTACAATACTGGTGTTTAATGCCGTTCAACATGAGTTTTCTGATTATGCCAAGCGCAATTGACTTCGAACGATGTCGGGAGACTCGCGCCCTCGTCGTCGCCGACCTCCCGGCGGCGAGAGTGTCGAAACGTGCCCCTGAGCGCAGCGGATTGGGCGCCGGTAGCCTTGGCGGGTTATGTCACTGCCCATCGTCACCGTCGTCGCGCCTGGTTCGCCTGCCGAGACATCTGGGTTGTTGACGGGCGACGAGGTCCTCCGCCTGAATGGGCAGGTGCCTCGCGACATCATCGAGTGGCGGTTGCTTGCCGATGAGGCCGAGGTCGACATCGAGATCAGGCGTGGCAACGTCGAACTTCAGATCGAGGTTTTCAAGGTTGCCGGCGAACCCCTCGGCGCCGAGGTCGAGAGTGCCGTGTTCGACCGGGTCCGCACGTGCGACAACCACTGCGAGTTCTGTTTCATCTACCAACTCCCGAAGGGCCTGCGAAAGAGCCTGTACCTCAAGGATGACGACTACCGGCTCAGCTTCCTGTACGGCAACTTCACCACGCTGACTCGTTTCACCGAGGCCGACCTCGAACGAGTGATCACCGAGCGGTTGTCTCCGTTGCACGTCAGCATCCACGCGACCGATCCCGAGATCCGCAGCCGGATGTTGAAGAACCCACGCGGCGGAATGAGCCTGCGCTGGTTACGAGCTCTGCTCGACCATGGCATCACGGTGCATGGCCAGATCGTCGTGTGCCCCGGAGTCAACGACGGCGCGGTGCTCGACGACACCCTCGCCGGTGTCCTCGATCAATATCCCGATCTTGCCTCGATTGCGTGTGTGCCATTGGGTCTCAGTCGGTTCAACAAGGAACCGGCGATGCGGATGCACACCCGTGCAGAGGCCGACGCAGTGCTCGACACGATCCACGACTGGCAGGACATCTTTCTCACAACCGTCGGTCACAGGATGGTCTTCGCTGCTGACGAGTACTACCTGATGAGCGACCGTCCGTTCCCGGAGGCAGAAACCTATGCCGGTTTCGACATGCACGAAGACGGCATCGGAATGGCCCGAACGTTTGCGATGGAGTTCACCGGCCAAGTCGATTCTCCGGTGGGACCCCAGAGCGGATTTTTCTCGTGGGTCGACGGTGCCCCAGCGGCGGGCTACCGGGCACCACGCAACCCTGCAGGTGACACAGGTCTGCGTGGTTGCGGTGGACCCACGGATGAAGGTGGCGTCCGACTACGGCCGCGTGTTGGTGCCCAGATCGGAATCTTGACGGGCGAGTTCGGGGCTCGGGTCCTGCAGCCGCTGATCGACGATCTCGGCCGCGATGACGTCCGCGTCATCCCCGTCGTCAACGAGTTCTTCGGCGGCAACACCGCCGTCACCGGGCTGATGGTCGGTGCCGATGTCGCGCGAGTGCTCGCCGCCCAACCGTTGACCCACCGCTTCCTCCTTCCCGACGTCTGCCTCAGCGAAGGGCGATTCCTCGACGGGACAACGGTTGACTCACTGCCTCGTGCGGTCGACGTCGTGGCGACCAACGGCATCGCCCTCCGTCAAGCACTCGGCCTCGACGAATCTCCGCACCGCATGCCCCGCGCAACGATCATGGAAACAACGCAATGACTGACACTTCAGCTACTCCGGCACAGCCAGACACCGATCAGCCAACCGGTGCAAGCCACGATGCGACGCATCTTCCCACCGTCGTGATCGTCGGGCGCCCGAACGTTGGCAAGAGCACCTTGTTCAATCGCATCGTCGGTGAACAGATGGCCATCGTAGAAGACCGCCCCGGCGTGACCCGCGACCGCAAAGAGATCGAGGCCGAGTGGCTCGGTCGTCCGTTCAACCTGGTGGACACCGGTGGGTGGTTGCCAAGCGGCAGCGAACTCGACGAAAAGGTCAGCCGTCAGGTCGAAGCTGCTGTCCGCGCCGCAGATCTGGTGCTGTTCCTCGTCGATGGGTCCGTCGGGATGACCGATGACGACGAATCGATTGCGCTCTGGCTGCGCAAGATCAAGCCGCCGGTGCTGCTCGTTGTCAACAAGGCCGACAACGACCGCCGAGAAGGGGAGCGATGGGAGTTCCTGGCGCTCGGGCTCGGCGATCCGCTTCCCGTCAGCGCTCTGCACGGCCGGCGCGCCGGCGATCTGCTCGACGAAGTCATCCAGCGGATTCCCGACGTCAGCGCAGCCGGCCTGGCCGAACTCGCCGAGGAGGACGAGGACTGGGTCCCGCCGGAGATCGGGCCGCCTCGCGTTGCGATCGTCGGGCGACCGAACGTCGGCAAGAGCACATTGTTCAACCGACTCGTCGGGGAGAACCGGTCGGTCGTCCACGACATGCCCGGAACCACCCGAGATGCGATCGACACGCTGGTCGAGACCGAGGACGGACCGATCGTTTTCGTCGATACCGCCGGGATGCGGCGGCGGAGCAAGATCGACGATTCTGCCGAGTACTACTCGCTTGTGCGCGCGCTTCGCGCAATCGACGACTCAGACATCGCACTGTTCGTGATCGATGCGACCGAAGGCATTACCGGGCAGGACCAGAGACTGGCCGAGCGGGTCGACGCAGCCGGTTGCCCGATCGTGCTGATGCTCAACAAGTGGGAACTCATCGACGACGCCGAGAAACGCCTCGACCTGGTGGCTGATGTGAAGCGCAAACTTGGGTTCATCGGCGACGCCCCGATCCTCAAGATCTCGGCGCTCAGCGGCAAGGGCGTGCACAAGCTTCGACCCGTGCTCCAGGACGCGATCGAGCAGTACCACCGCCGCGTGCCCACACGTGACGTCAACAAGGTGATCGCCGCTGCTCAACAGAAGCAGCCGGCACCTGGAGGCACCCGCGTGCTGTACGCAATGCAAGGCGCGACCGAGCCACCGACGTTCACGTTGTTCGTCAATCGCGAACTTCCGAACACCTACCTGCGCTATCTCGAGCGCAGTATTCGCGAGGCGTTCAGCTTCGGCTCGACCCCGATCAAGTTGCGCGTGCGGCGCAGAACCGAATAGCGACAATTCGTGCCCTGGTGTGAAGACTGCGCGAAGTACCACGCGCCCTCGGCAATGTCCGCCGATGGAACGTGCCCAGGGTGTGGCCGGGTTCTCGAAGCGCCGACGCCGCCGCCTCCGGTGACCGCAAAGACGCTCGACTTGAAGAAGTTGGCCGCCGGTGACGATCCGGACAGCGACGACGACGCCGGCGCACCCTGGCACTTCAAGCTCCTGATGGTCATGTTGGTGCTCTACCTCACCTGGCGGGTCGTCTACCTATTCCTGTAGCCGCCCGCTGAACTGCTAGTGACCGCCGGACTTGGCCCGCTTGGCCAATTCGTCGATCACCCACTCTGCTGCCTTGCGCACGCCCTTCGCATATGGCCGTTTGGTGGCGTCGGCGAGAATGCCCTCGAGCCCGGGGAGGTTGGCTTCGGCGATCAACTCGGGGACCTCGACCGCGACGTCGATGTCGCCGTCGCGCATTCGCTGCAGGAACTCGGCGGTCACGTCAACGGTCAGTCCGCCGACCTGTTGGCCGTCGTATGCGAGAAAGGGGAGAAGGTTGCGGACCGCCAACATCCGGGCATTCGCATCGTCGCGATCATGGAGGTCTGCATGCAGGATCGGATAGCCTGCGGCGCTGCCCAATTGGGCGAGGTACGAAGCGGCGAGATACCCGCCGATGCTGTTGTGATCGGGATCGGTGACGAGCACGGTCAGAGATTCACGGGCCCGGTCGAGGCGGCCGAGCAGCGCACTCGACATCAAGGCTTCGACGTACACGGTCGCTCGACTGCGCAGACGTTTGGGATCGAAGCTGTCGATCAGGACGTCAAGAGCAGCGAGCGTCTCCTGGTCGACCGTCGAGTCACTGGTCGTGCACCGACCGGCAACGAAGGCCGCTGCGCCCGCTCGAATGATGTCGTCAATGGCAAGTGCTTCGAGGAGTTGGTCGTGGATCAACGGCGGGGGAGCATCGGAGGTGTCGCTCGGCTCGGCATCGAGCAAGTCGCCGACCATCACCGGGTACAGCCGCCGGTCCCGGTCGATCAACGCCGGTGTGCGTTCCGGCCAATGCGGATCATCGATCCGGACTTTGCAGATCTTGTCACTCATATCGAATCAGGCGAATCAGGCGAATCGGCGGTGGTCGGTGCCGGCGTCGCCGCGGCAGCCTTCTCGGCTTTGGCCTTTTCGGCCACCAACTTCTTGCCCTGCTTGGCGACTGCCTTCGAAAGCTTCTGGTATGGAACTTTGCCATCGCCGAAGGCGCGGGCCTCGCCCGGGTACGACAAGTACGACGTGATGTTGCCGCGGAAGTAGAAAACCCTCCCGGCAACCACTGCCTTGCGTGCTTCTTCGAGCGCCGCTTCGACCTTGGACTTGACGACGGTGGCGTCCTTGCGCTCGTCGTCGGTCAGTTCGATCGGGTTCTTCTTGAGGTATGTCTTCACGACTCCGGCGGCCTTGCTCGTGGTCCATTTGCTGGCGTCGGTGGCGTGGTACTTCTCGTGCCGTTGGCAGATGGCCTCGGACCAGTACTGAGATCGCGGAGCCCGCCAACTCTTCTCGATGAGCGATGGTGTGAGGTCGGCGACAATCTGCTCGTAGGTGTCGGCTGTGACGACTGCGTCGGTAGCGGATGGCACGTCGATGATGCCGCCCGAGTTGGTTCCCCACTGGAAGGTTCCCTCGACGGACGCGTCGATCGAGATCTTGCTGCCCTTGGCCACGAAGTCGATGTCGCGCATCGCGAAGCTGGATGCCATCGCACCGAACGGGGTCGTCGTGAGGCCGGTCGTGATCGAGGGTTTGGCAGTGATCTTACGGCCGACCGCCTTGTCGGCGGTACCGCGTTCGGCCACTGCGTCGGACTGTCTGGCCGAGGCGGTAGAAGTGACGTTCGCGTCGAGGTACACCTTGTGCGAAGTCGCCCTTCTCGCGGTGCCCGAACTGGGATGTCTGGTCGTCGCCCGACCGGCGCCGTCTTCTTCGAACGTGCTCCGCCGGTCAGGGCTTCCGTCTCAGGCCCGGGATCAATCGCGGGGAGCGAACCCTCGATCTCGGGCGAGCCCTCAGTTTCGCCCTCTTCCGTTTCGGACCCCTCAGTTTCGGTCTCGGTCTCGGTCTCGGTCTCGGTTTCTTCCGTCTCGGCGACCTCTTCGGTCTCGGTCTCGGCCACTTCCTCGGTCTCTTCGTCGGAATCGATTGTCGCCTTCGGACTCAAGGTCTCGCTGCGCAAGCGGCGACGCACGGGGGATGCTCCCTGTTGGACGGTGTGCGCGACCTCGTGGGTGAGAAGATGAAGACCATCGGCCGACGACGGATCAGGCATTCCACCGCGGAAGAACACGTCGTTGCCGAGAGTGAAGGCGCTGGCACCCATCTGGTCGTTCAACGCGTCCGACTCGCTGCCCGAATGGACACGGACGTTGGAGAGGTCGGCGCCGAGGGCGTCGCCGAGACGGCGTTGAATTCGCGAATCGAGCGACCGACCACCGCTGCGCGCCGCCCGCAAGGCCTTCTCGGTGCCGGGGTCCACCTCGCCACCTTCGCGGCCGATCACCGCGGCTCGTTGGATGCGACCGCGAATCTCCGCGATCGGGCGCTCGCTTGGCCGAGGACCTGTGGAACGGGACCTTCGAATTCGATCACCATCTCGGGTCTCGACACCAGGCGTCTGATGCATCGAGCGAACGACCATCGCCGCTACCTCTTCCGCTTCGCGTTCGAACAGGTCATCGGCACCGCCGACCATCAACTTGGGTTGGCCAAGACGAACGGGCTTGGGCCGCCCGGCGACCACCGGAGCAGGGCGATCGTCGGTTCGGTTGGAGAGACTGACCATGTCGTCCACAATCGCAGACTACCCAGGCGAGAGACCGCTCGCAGGACTTCCTTCACGTTCCCTCAGCTTCGGTGGGCGTTGCCGTCAGGCACCGCGGCCCGTTACCATCTTGCGGCCGATCGGATTCCTGTCCGCCAGCCGACATTCGTTAACCGCCTGCACCCGCTGCCCCCAGCTTCTGCAGGCGGGATCGTTCGGAATGGCCCCGAAGGCGCGACTGGTGGTGGCCCATTCCCCGGACTCCCCAC